>JBGSWC010000342.1:0-10560 GCA_041752635.1 Pirellulales bacterium
GTCGCCCACCGAGCCAAACCGGGGAATTCCCCCATTGTCGGAGAGAAACAGAATGAGCGTGTTGTCGCGAGGGAAGCCGCTGGTTTCGAGCTGATCGACGATGCGACCGATCGCGTCGTCCATGCAGGTGACCATACCGGCATAGATGCGTCGTTGTTGATCCTTTATTTCGGCATAGCGGTCGATATACTCCTGCGGCGCCTGGATTGGCCCATGCGGCGCATTGAAGGGGACGTACAAGAACAACGGTTTGGCCTTGTCGTGTGCGGCGATGATGCGTGTCGCTTCCTTGCCGATGAGATTGGTTGTGTAGCCCTCGTCGTCGCAACGTTTATCGTCGCGATGCCAATCGAGGCCACCGTCGCGGATGTGGGTGAAATAATCTAGCGCGCCTTTGTAGTGGCCATACTGATGATCAAAACCTCGCCGGGTCGGCAGGAACGCGGGGTCGTTGTGGCCCAGGTGCCACTTGCCGACGAGGGCGGTTTCGTAACCCGCCTCGTGCAATCCGTCGGCTAGTGTGCGTTCTTCGACTGGCAAACCGTGCATCGCCCAGGGCCGCACCACGCCACACTGCAAGCCAAGCCGAATCGGGTACCGGCCGGTCAACAGCGCCCCACGTGTCGGCGAGCAGACCGGCATCACATAAAACCGCTCGAGTCGCGTACCGGCGGCGGCGAGCTTGTCGATGTTCGGTGTCTTGATTTGACTGTCGTGATAACCGACATCACCCCATCCCAAGTCGTCGGCCATTAGAATTACAATATGCGGCGGTTGCGCGGGCTTTTCGTCTGCCGGTGCCGCTTTGCCTAAGAGCAACACGCAAAGGCACGCCCCTATCACATTGAAGACGTAGTTAGACATCGCAGATCGTCACTCCTTCTTTGAGTTGCAAAAACGCATCGCCAGTCGGGATCCATTCGTGCCCGACATAGCCATCGTAGCCAATGTCGACGAGGGCCTGCATCACCGCCGGGTAGTTAATCTCTTGATCGCTACCAATCGGACCGCGGCCGGGATTTCCAGCAATCTGCACATGGCCAATGATGTCTTTGTTTTCGTGGATGCGACGGACCAAGTCGCCATCCATGATCTGTACGTGATAGACATCGAACAGCAGCCGCAGGCCGGGCGAATCGACCTCGCGGACGATCTTCGCGCAGTAGTCGACGTGGTCGCCCTGGTAGCCAGGGTGGCCACGCATGTTTTCGGTCGCACGTGAGTTGAGCGGTTCGAGTACGAGCGAAACGCCCAGGTCGGCGGCGTAAGGCGCGATCTGCTTGTAACCCTTGATGCAATTGGCCATGCCCTCATCAGCGGTAACCACACCGCCACCGGGATAGTCCGACGTGTCGGCCATGCCAGTGAAGGTCATCACGTTAGGGAAGCCGGCATCGGCGGTGGCTTTGATCGCCTTATTGAGTATCGAGATGGTCTCGTCGTGCAATCCGAGATTGTTCATGCCTCGCACGAACGGATGCGAAGGCGTCGCCGCACAGACCATGCCGCGCTCTTTGAGCAGCGGGAACTGTTCGGCGGGGAGCAATTCGACGCCGGGCAGTCCCAACCGCGCGGTGTTGTCGAGCAGTTGTTCAAGCGACCACGGCCGCGGGCTCGCCTTGCAGAAACACCAGTAAGCTGAGACCTGTTTGTACTTGGCCTTTCGTACTGGCGGTTCTCCCCCGATCGCTGCCGACGGATGGACAGCCAAGCCACCCACCACGCCTGCCACTCCGGCGGCTTGCACGAAACTCCGGCGACTGATTGTTCCGCCGTTTGTGACGTTCTCGCCTGGGCTGGTCGATGGCATAACAAGTCCGCCTATCAAACCAACAAAGACAGGCACTCAGGGCCTGCCTTTATTGATCTCTACAAATCGGAGGGAGTTTGGAGAACGCTCACTCGCCTTTCGTCTCCTTAACCCACACATTGCGGAAGCGGACATCCTGGCCGTGTTCCTGAAGTTTCAGTCCGCCGAGTGCGGCGTCGACCGCGATGCCGCCGTTCACCTTCTTGATCGGCACGTTGTCGTGGACCTTGACGCCGTTCCACCAGAGGGTGGCGTGGGCCGGTTCGAGCATGTTTCCCTCGGCATCCCAGCGGGCCGCCTTGAAGTCGATATGGAACGACTGCCACTGACCGTTCGGACGCCACACGTTGGTGTCGGGCACCCGCTCCATACAGAAAGCAGCGATGCCGTGCGGGTCGATCTTCCAGTTGTAGGGGTCTTCGACGTTCTTGCCCTTGGGCGACTCGATTTGAATCTCGTAGCGGTTTTGCAAATACACACCACTGTTGCAGTAGCCTTCGGCACTATCGTCGCCCCGCGCGCCCATCATGTTGAACTCGACGTGGGCTTCGAAATCTTCGTATTTTTTCTTGGTAACCAAATCGTGCGTGCCCCAACGTTGCCCGCCGTTGGTCATCAGCACCTTGGTGTCGTCGGTGGGACTGTCGACCAGCGACCAGGTGATGGCCATGTCGGTCTGGGGCCACATCTCCCAGTTCTTATCGATCGATTCCTGCGTGCCGTCGAACAGCAGCTCTCCGCCTTCGGGAACTTCGACTTCAAGGTCGCGAGTCTTATCGTAGCCGGGGTTGTCTTCTGGCTTAGGGTCGTCGGCCACGGCAGAAGTCGCCGCAAATAGGAACATCAGGCCCAACGCGGTCAGTGTGGTTGCAATCTTTCTCAAGTTCATCGTGCTTCCTTTATCGTAGATGGGAATTGGTTGGGAACACCATATCGCCGTGCCTTGAGGATATGATGATGTTTGGCAATCTTACCTTAAATTGAGGCGAGCCCGTCATGCGAGCGATCTGTTTTTCGATCATTCCCTGCCTAGCCATGCTCACAGCGGCAGCAGAATCGCCACCCAACATCATGATCATCCTGGTCGACGATCTCAAGCCTGTGCTTGGTTGTTTCGGCGATAAACTGGCTAAAACGCCCGGAATCGATCGGCTGGCGGAGCAGGGAATGCGGTTTGATCTGGCCTATTGCAACCAGGCAGTCTGCGCCCCGTCGCGATACAACCTGATGCTGGGCAGCCTGTCGAGTTCGACCGGCATTTACGGCCTCGGCGACGACCTTCGCCGGAATTTCCCCGATGCGGTGACGCTGCCCCAGCATTTCAAGCGGCATGGCGGGTACACCACGGTTTCCATCGGCAAGGTGTTCCACGTCGGCCATGGCAACAAGGGGGACGACGTTTCGTTCGACCATGTCCACAAAGACAAGGTCGTCGAGTACCTGCTGCCCGAGAGCGAGGAGGCCGACTACAGCACCGAAGAGGTCTTCTTCGAATTAGAGCAACTGACCCCGCAGCAGCGGCGGGAATTTTTGCGGGGTAAAAAGATTGGCCGCGGCGCGGCATTCGAGATGGCCGACGTCGCCGACAACGCCTACGCCGACGGCCGGACGGCTGACCGTGCGATTGAGTACCTCAAACAATTCAAGGAGTCGGGCGAGCCATTCTTCCTTTGCGCCGGTTTCGCGCGACCTCATCTGCCATTCGTTGCACCGCAGAAGTATTTCGACATGCATCGTGCCCAAGATTTTTCGCTGCCCGACGTACGCGAAGCACCAATCGGTAGCCCACCCTACGCACTGCGGATCAAGTTCGGTGAAGTGAAAAACTACTTTCCGTTTAACGAACGGTTTGACGAAAAGCAGTTCCAAAAAGAGGTGATACGGGCCTACTATGCGTGCGCGAGTTACACCTCGGCCCAGGTCGATAAACTGCTCGATGCACTCGAAGAGACCGGCCTCGCGAAAAATACGTACGTTGTGCTGTGGGGCGATCATGGCTGGCACCTCGGCACGCACAACCGCTTCAGCAAGCACGACAACTTCGAGCAGCCGACGCGGATTCCGTTGCTGATTGCCGGCCCCGACATCAAGCCGGGCTCGTCGACAGGGCAACTCGCCAGCACGGTCGACATCTACCCCACGCTCGCCGAGCTCGCGGGCCTACCTGCGCCGACCGGCCCGCAACCGATTGATGGTTTGAGCCTTAAACCCGTATTGCAAAACCCAGAAGTCCGCATCCGCGATCACATCACGCATTGCTATCCCCGGCAAGGTCATTTCGGCTGGGCGATCCGCAACAACCGCTACCGCTTGGTGCAATGGGGCGACCCCAATAAGCCCGAGGAGTGCGAGTACGAACTGTACGATTACCAGGCCGATCCGGTCGAGAAGATCAATATCGCGGAGCAACACCCAGAGATTGTCGCACAGATGCGGCAGAAGTTTGCCTTGTATCCTGAACCGGTAGTGCGGAATTAGAACTCGTCGAGCAGCTATCCTATCAACTCCTCCACCACCCGCCCGTACACATCGGTCAAACGATAGTTGCGGCCTTGATGCTTGAATGTGAGCCGCTCGTGGTCGATGCCGAGTTGGTGCAGGATGGTGGCGTGCAGGTCGTGTACGGGGACTTCGTCTTTGGTCACCGAATAACAGAAATCGTCGGTCTCGCCGTGGATGAGTCCCGGCACAAATCCGCCGCCGGCGGCGAGCATCGTAAAGCAGCCGGCGTGGTGGTCGCGGCCGTAGTCTTGGCGAACCTTTCCATCTTGGCTGAAAGTCGTGCGGCCGAACTCGCCGCCCCAGAGCACGATGGTGTCGTCGAGCAGGCCCCGCTGCTTGAGGTCGGTAATGAGCCCGGCGGTGGCTTGGTCGGTCTCTTTGCAACGCTTCGGCAGATGCGCGGGCAGGCTGAAGTGATGATCCCAGCCTGAGTGGTAAAGCTGCACAAATCGGACATCGTGTTCGGCCAGTCGGCGAGCCATCAGACAGTTGTAGGCATAGGTGCCGGGCGTGCGGGCGTCGTCGCCGTAGAGCCGGTATGTCGACTCGGTCTCGTCCGACAGATCGGTCAAACCAGGAATCGCTGTCTGCATGCGGTAGGCCATCTCGTACTGGGCGATCCGCGTTTCGATGGCGCGATCGCCGCTTCGCGCCAGCTCCTCTTCGTTGAGTTGTTTGATGACGTCGAGAATCAGCCGCTCGTCGGTGATTGGCTTCTCGGCTGGGTCGCGCAAATACAGCACGGGTGCCTCGCCCGATCGCAATCGCACGCCGGCGTACCGGCCCGACAAAAAGCCGGAGCCCCACAGCCGGTTATTGAGCGGCTGCATGTTGCCGAGGTCGCCCCGCGAGACGAGCACGACAAAGTCGGGCAAGTTGCGATTCATCGAACCGAGCCCATAACTCATCCAGGAACCGAGCGACGGCCGGCCGGGCAGGCCGTGGCCGGTCTGCATGAACGTGAGCGCAGGGTCGTGATTCACCGGCGTAGTGCTGACGCTGCGGATCGTGCAGACGTCGTCGGTGATCTGGCTCATGCATGGCAGCAGTTCGCTGACCCATGCCCCGTTCTCGCCATGGCGGGCGAATTTGTACTGTGTGTTGATGATGGGGTGAGTTTTATGTGTATCGTTGAAGCCGGTGAGTCGACGAGTCTGCGGGACCAGCGAAAAGATGTCTTCGCCATGATGCCTAGCGAGCGCCGGTTTGTAGTCGAACAAATCGACCTGCGAAGGTGCGCCTGACTGGAAGAGATAGATGACCCGTTTGGCCTTCGCCTGGTGGTGCGGAAGCACCGGCTGTTCAGCATCGCTTGCTGCGCCGGCGGCCTGCATGCCGGCCAAAGCCATGCCGCCCAGTCCGGCGGCGCCGAGCTGGAGCATCCGTCGGCGGTCGATGCAATTGCAAAGGTGGTTGAGTTCGTCCATGGCTTTTTGCCGCGTGCTACTTCCGCGTCACCGTTTCGCTAAGGTTAAAGATGGTGAGCGCGACATCGGCCATCGCCGCGACTGCATTTGCATCGAGCGATTCGTTCACGGCCGATTCTCCAACCGCCAATAGTTTGTCGGTTGCGGTGGGATTCGCTCGATAGCTTTGCAAACGTTGACGATACAGACGTGCGAGCAACGACTGTTCACTCTCGGTCGGCTTGCGTGAGAGGGTGCGGCGGAACGCCAGCGTGATCTGCGATGGTTCGTCGCCTGGCGCGGCTTCGATGACGAGCTCCGCCAACTTGCGGGACGATTCGACATACGTCGGGCCATGCAGCAAGGCGAGCGCTTGCAATGGCGTGTTGGTTGTCTCGCGTCGGACAGTGCAAACATCGCGACTAGGGGCGTCGAACACCGTCATCGCCGGATGCGTCGCCGCACGACGCCAATAGGTGTAGAGACTCTTGCGATACAGGTCAGCGCCGGTACTTTGCGTGTAGGTCTCGGCATGGCTTGCCGGTGCGTTGAGGTCTTCCCAGATGCCTGCAGGTTGATACGGAAACACACTCGGACCGCCAACCTGCTTCGTTAGCAACCCGCTGGCCAGCAGTGCCTGATCGCGAATTAGCTCCGCTGGGATTCGAAACGACGGACCGCGGGCAAGCAACCGGTTTTCGGGGTCAGCAAGCTCGAGCCGGTGCGTGGAGTCCTGCCGGTAGGTTGCCGAGAGCACGATTTGTTTTATCAGATGGTGCAGATTCCAATCGTGCTCGCGGAAATCGGCCGCGAGGTAATCGAGCAATTCGGGATGGCTCGGCAGCTCAGCCTGGAACCCAAAGTTGTCGGGCGTTTTCACCAGGCCGATCCCAAAGAACTGCTGCCAGAAGCGATTCACCGTCACCCTAGCAGTGAGCGGGTGCTCCTTATCGAGCAACCACTGTGCCAGTCCCAAACGGTTGCGGGGCCGGTTGCCGAACGCGGGCAACACGCCGGGCGTGCCGGGCTCGACTAGCTCGCCATGCTGATCGAACTGGCCACCGGTCAGCACAAAACTCTTGCGCGGTTTTTCTTGCATCACCATGACCTCGCCACTATCGCGCTCGATGAAAGGCGCAATCGATTTGCCCTGCTCCCCCTTACCGGGATCGGCGCTGGTGTTGAAGAACGCAAACAGTTGGTAGTACTCGCGCGTGGCGATGGGATCATACTTATGGTCGTGACATCGACAGCACTCGAGCGTCAGCCCCAGCAACAGTGTGCCGGCCGTGGTGGTGCGGTCGTTGATGTTCATCACGCGGTACTCTTCGTCGATCGTGCCCCCTTCGATTGTCGTCGGATGGTTGCGGTTGAACCCGGTGGCGACGCGCTGGTCATCGGTAGCATTTGGCAGCAGGTCCCCCGCCAGTTGCTCAGTGATGAACTGGTCGTAAGGCATGTTTTGCTTAAAAGCGGCGATCACCCAGTCGCGCCAGGGCCACATCTTCCGTGCGTTGTCGAACTGAAAACCGTTGCTGTCGGCGTAACGAGCGTTGTCGAGCCAGACCAGTGCCATCCGCTCGGCATAGTCGTCGGAGGCGAGCAGTTGATCGACTACCTTCTCATACGCGTCGGGGGAATCATCGGCCTCGAAGGCATCGATTGCCTCCACGGTAGGTGGCAGGCCGGTCAGATCTTGCGTGACTCGGCGGAGCCACATTACCCGACTCGCCTCGGGCGCCGGTTCGATACCTTGTGCGATGAGCTTTGCCAACACGAACCGGTCAATCGCGTTTCGCGACCACGCATCGCTCGCGCCGCTTAGTGCATTCTCGGGCAGATCGGGTTTGGTAATCGGCATGTACGACCAATGCGCCTGGTACTCGGCACCTTGCTCAATCCATCGCGCGAGCATCGCTTTCTCGTCGTTACTCAGGGGATGCTTGACTTCCGGTGGAGGCATCACAATGTCGGGATCGTCGCTTGTGATCCGTTCGACTAACTCGCTCGCTTCCGCGTCGCCCGGTTCGATGACGGAGTAACCACCTTGAAAACCAGCGCCGTCGTCCGAAGTGTCGAGCCTTAGCCCGGCCTCGCGTGCCGCGGCATCGGGACCGTGACAGGCAAAACACTTGTCGGAGAGGATCGGCCGGATGTCGCGGTTGAACGACAGTCGCTCGATTCGTTGTGGTTCGGACGCGTGGGCAGGAGACAGACAGCACTCGGCCAACGCAACCACAAGGACTAGCAGCACAGCCCTGCTAGTCGACATTCGTGGGATCACAAGCTGCGAAAAACAATGCATCGAGTACTGGTCCCAGCCGTTTGATTGCACCACGAATACAATGAGCTTCGTGCGCGCCCCTGTGTTCGCGTACTCAGGTACGCCACGTTCGACAGGCCGCGAAGCTTACCGCCACACCACTGAACTACTGCTTCTCACTCAACTCAGAGATCGGCGTCAGCTCGACTTTACGGAACTCCACCTCCGAGCCTTCGGCTTGCAGGGCGATTTGGCCCTTGCTCGCGGTGCTGTCGTAGCCGTGATTCACGAGGTCGCCGTTGACCCAAACTTTCACTTCGTCGCCGACGCACTCGATGGTCATCGTGTTCCATTCGCCGACCTCGTTCTCGGAGTCGTCGGTCAGGTTGGCGATGCGGCGGGCTTTGCCTTCGGTAATGCCCCATTCTTCTTTAGGACCACGTCGCTTCTCCATGTCGTCGACGGCGATGTCTTCGACTATCACCCAAAAATCGCCCGCGTGCTTGTGCTGCATTTGCACTTCAATCGATTTGGGAAACATCTTGTAGAGTGCCCGCCGGGTCGAGGCGTGGACCAACACACCACAGTTGCCGGGCTTGGCGGCGAAGCGGTACTCGACCTCGAGTCGATAGTTTTCGTACTGCTTATCGGTAATCAAGTGGCCGCCAGGAGTGCCGAGACTTACCAGCATGCCCTCGCGCACGAGGAAGGGACTTTTCGCCTCGGGGTTGTTATCCATCTCGGGCACATCGGCGTGCCAGCCTTCGAGATCCTTGCCATTGAACAGTGACTGAGGCTCGTTTTGAGCATGCACAGATTGCGTAGCAGCAGCAACCCAGCAGACTACAGTGAGCATGATTCGGAGATTTCTGAACATAATTTCGCCGCGTGCGAGGGATTCGAGCAGGTGCCATTCTGTTGAAGTATAACTTGGATTGCCAGAGGAATCCACGAGCATGGCAGTGGAATTGCCATTGCTGGCTGGGCAGTCGCAAGTACGCCGGCGAGGGGCAATGGGGCGACGGGCCGCTCAAGCAGCCAGGGGTCGCCGCAGCGTCGCCAGGCAATTGTTAATCGACCGACTTTGGTCGCATCGGCAAGATCATCGATACCCGCTGCTGATACTGACGATATTCATCGCCGTGGATCGCCAAAAGCGTCCGTTCTTCGATCTGGATGGCGACCAAAATATACGCCGTGGTTACCGCCGCAAACAACAGGTGGCCTTGGGTCATGTCAGGTGTTGCCCAAAACGCGACGATAAACCCGAGCATGAGGGGATGGCGCACCCATCGGTAGAGCACAGCCTCCTTGAACTGCACCGGGGTATATTCACGACCACGATAATAAAGCCACGCTTGACGCACCCCAAACAGGTCGAAATGGTTGATCAACCATGTTGCATAGAGCACAAGTCCCCAGCCGGCGAATGATGTCGCGAACAGAAGCAAGCGCCCAGGAGTGCTTTTAACGTGCCACACGAACTCGGGCATTGGCTGCCATTGCCAATTCATGAGCAAGAGAAGCAAGCTCGCGGCCAGCACGTACAGACTGCGCTCGATCGGAGCGGGAATGATCGTCGTCCACCATCTTTTAAAGGCAAGCCGTGCCATGATCGTGTGCTGGATCGCAAATAAACTGAGCAGCAAAATATTGATTCCAGCGGCGTGAACCACCGGTATTGTCGCACCGTCGTCGATGGACTTTGGTACCAGCAGGTTGGCGACAAAGCCAATCTGGTAGAGAAACGTAACAAAGAAGACGACGTAAGATAGAACGCCAAACAGTAAAACCAGACTTCGTTTCATTGAAGCCACCCTCGGCTACATGCTGTGCGACACCACCGGCCCGCCCGCGATGCTCGAAATGGAGTAGAGGCCTGCGAATCGCCCGTTGCGCGCGACCCGCGCTCGCCCCCTAAAAATGTACGGCAACACGCAAGCGGCGTCAAAATTCTCGTTGGCTGTTGTTTTCAGACAGCTACTTCGGCACCAACACGCCCCGCTTGCGGTCGAGCACCGGCACCACGCCGACGCAATCGATTTTCGCACACGTTTCGAGATCGTCGTCGTGGTCGATGGCGATCAGGTTCTTACCCCCAAGCGTTTCGCGTAGCTCGTTGGCGACTTGTTGTTCGGTCGTCCGCCCCAGTGCGACGGCGGTCGTCACCAGCTCTTGCCACTCGCGGCAGACGGCCTCGGCATGTTCGTTGAGTTGCCAAACACGCTCGTCGCCGGTGAGACGATCGACAAAAGCCCCGGCCGCGAGCAGGTCTTCGCGGCTCACTTTGCCGCCGGTGCCGGCACAGAGAATATGTAAGTCGATAGCATCGCGAACCGCGTCGGCGACCGCCGAAAGGTTCCACAGACAGCCCATGATGGTGGTGTTGGCCAGTCGCGCGTGCTCCAGCGCCCAGGTGCCATTGGTGGTGGTGAACAGCACCCGACGCCCGAAAACGATGTCGGCCGTGTACTCGCTAGGACTCTTGCCGAGATCGAAACCCTCGAGCACTTCGCCCCCCCGTTCGCCTCCGAGCAGGATGTCGGCGCGATCTTGGCCGTCGGCCGCCGCCAGCGCGA
>JBGSWC010000343.1:0-2006 GCA_041752635.1 Pirellulales bacterium
GTACTGTAGTCGGTTATTGCCGCGACTCTGCGTGGGATTGGCGACATAGCCCTGCAGGCTGACGTGTTCGTCGTTGCTTTCGATTTCGATCAAACTCTCGGCGAGTTCTCCCCCCAGAAGAGCCGCGACTCGGTCGCGGGTGGCTGCGACGGGCGGCAAGTCGTGCATCAGCCGACCCCCATGCGTGAGCGTGAAATGTACCTGCGGAAAAGCGAGCGCCAAACGCGTCACCGCCTCGCTGATGTGCCCCATCTCCGTCTGTATGGTACGCAAGAATTTGTGCCGCACCGGCGTGTTGAAAAACAGTTGACGCACTTCGATCGAGGTACCCTGGGGACAACCCACCGGGCGAATCGGCTCGGGCTTGCCGCCGACGATTTCCAGCTCGGCACCCGATTCGCAATCGGCCGGCCGACTCCGCAGAGTCAACCGGCTAATCTCGGCGATGGACGCCAGCGCTTCGCCGCGAAAGCCGAGCGTCTGTACACGAAACAAATCGTCGGCATCGGCAATCTTGCTGGTGGCATGACTCGCCACGGCCAGCGACAATTGATCGGCCGGTATGCCGCAGCCGTTGTCCGTGATGCGAATCGATTCCGCCCCGCCCTTCTCGATGACGACATCAACGCGCGTCGCCCCCGCATCGAGCGAATTTTCGAGCAACTCCTTCACGACACTCGCCGGCCGTTCGATGACTTCGCCGGCCGCGATCTTGTTGATCACACTTGTCGGTAGTTGGCGGATGCTGGGCATGATCGAATTCGGATTGCGGATTGCAGGATGCGGAATGGTAACTTTATTCCGCACTCCGCAATCCGACCTCCGCATTTCCTTAAAGTTGATATTCCTTAATCTTCCGATAGAGCGTCCGCTCGCCGATGCCGAGCATAGCCGCGGCTTCCTCGCGATTGCCGTTGGTGAACTGAAGCGTCTCGGCGATGAACATGCCTTCAATTTCCGACAGCGGCTTGCCGACCAATTCGCCCAGCCCGCGACCATTGGTGTCAGCAATGGTCGGCTCGCCTGACGAAAGATCATCCGGCAAGTCGTCCAAGTCGAGCACGCCGTCGTAGTCGACCACGACCATACTTTCGATCGTGTTCTTGAGTTGCCGCACATTGCCCGGCCAGTCGAATGCCATCAACCGGCGCCGCGCGGCGGTCGCAATGCTGCGGATTTCTTTGTTATGCCGCTGCGTGTGCATTTTCAAGAAGTGTTCAATCAGCAAAGGAATGTCCACACTCCTCTCCGCCAAGCGTGGCAACTGAATCGTGATGACCTTCAGCCGATGGTACAAATCTTCGCGAAACGTGCCCGCGGCAATCGCTTCTTCCAAGTCGCGATTCGTTGCCGAGAGAATTCGTACGTCGACGTCGAGCGCCTCGTTGGAACCCACGCGGGTGATCTCGTGGCTTTCCAGCACTCGCAGCAATTTGATTTGCGTCGGCAGGGGCATGTCGCCCACCTCATCGAGAAACAGCGTCCCGCCGTTGGCATACTCGAATTTGCCGATGCGATCGGTGCTGGCGTCGGTGAACGCCCCTTTGATGTGGCCGAACAGTTCGCTCTCCAAAATGTTTTCGCTCAGCGCCGCGCAGTTGAGTCCCACGAACGGTCGCTTGGAGCGCGGGCTATTCTGGTGGATCGCTTGTGCGATCAGCTCCTTGCCGGTGCCAGTGTCGCCCTGAATCAGTACGGTCGCGTCGGTTGGCGCGATGCGCCGCAACTTGTCGATCACCTCGTGCATCTGCGTGCTATTGCCGATGACACCTTCGAAGCCGAATTTCTCGTCCAGCCGCCGGCTGAGCTCCGCATTAGCCCGTCGCAAATGCTGATTCCGCGACGCATTGTCGACCACGGCGCGCAACTGTTTCAAGTCCAGCGGCTTCAGCAAATAGTTGAACGCCCCCTGTTGCATCGCCTCGACCGCCGACTGAATCGTGCCGTGCCCGGTAACGAGAATCACCTCGGCGTCGGGCAGCACCTCCTTGCACTTGGCAAGAATC
>JBGSWC010000344.1:0-6650 GCA_041752635.1 Pirellulales bacterium
CGACGGGCCATGCGACGGGCCATGCGACTCGCTTGCCGTCGGCAGCCGCGGCTGGGCCAAAGTCGAAGTCGGCCGCACAACGGTTGGCGCGAGCCTCATGCGGTGGGTGCGCGGACTGTTTGCGATAGACTGAAACCAGTGGCACACTAACCTCCAGGTGGAATCAAGCACTCGCAAGGTTTTCTGCTTAGGCCCGAGCAAGACAATGGTCGCATTCCGCCAAAAATCAGCGACCCCTTTTTCCACCCGCCGGCACTTAAGAGAGCATGACGGCAGTGAGGGAACCGATTCCCACCACCCCGAGCAAGGCCGCTGACGACAACGCTGGCAGCGTGCTGAGTCTCGAAAACGAGCGTTTTTGCCGACTGGTGACGACCCACCAGGCCGACTTGTGGCGGTATGTCCGCTATTTGGGAGCGGGCCGCGACGAGGCCGACGATTTGGTTCAGGAAACCTTTTTGTCGCTGCACCGCAGCGGTTTCGACGAACGTTCGCCCCAAGAAACGGCCGCTTTGGTACGAACCGCCGGCCGGAACCAACTGCTGATGCTCCGCCGACGACAGAAACGCGAACCATGCCAAATAGAACTTGATGCTGCTGAGTCGGTTTGGGCCACTGCTCACCCGACCGGCCATACCGACCCACTGCTCGACACACTTCGCGACTGCATCGCCGAGCTAGAAGGCAAGGCGAAAGAGATTGTCGACTATCACTACACGCAACAACTCTCGCGGCAGGAATCGGCCGATCGCATCGGACTGGCTGTCGAGGGAGTGAAAACCTTACTTCGCCGCACGCGAGCCGCACTCAAGCAGTGTGTCGAGCGGAAGGCAAAGTCACGTGAATGAAGATGACACAGAGAACTAAGCAAGCCACACTTGTGGCGTTCTCGCTTTGAACACAAATCCTTTAACGACGGAGTCGAAATGAGCACCTTTTTGAAACGCTCAGGCATTACAGCAACCCTGCTATTGACACTTTGCTGCATTCCAACCGTGTCGGCCTACAGTCCAATCTGGACTATCGACGGATGGGACACAACGCGGTTGCAAGAGGCTGGCATTACAGTCAGAACTTGGACACATGACCAAATTGGTGATGTGCCAGCCATAAAATGGGTGGAGGTCGCCTATGATTGGTCCAAGCTCGGGAAAGACCAGGATGTGCTTATCACCCTGAGGGTGAGCGGCGAAAATGGTCAGACCATCTCCGCATTTCGCGCAGAGCACAAGGCAGGTGATGTCGGCAAGCTGAAGATGCTCTTTGCCGTCTGCGAGGAGAATGTCGAAGATTCATTTGTGGAAATAGTCGTGCCCGACCTGCTCGCGCAAGCGACAAGTCGCGAACCTGGCAACCCGGGCTTCGGGGGATACTCTCTGCAACTAAAACGAATCTTGCAGCTTGCAAGCGATGCCGCCGAGGCAAAACCCACCGACGAGAAAGTCGAACGAAAATAAGAAAGGAGCGACGAAGTCGCGCCTGGGTCCGCCTCCCCCGAGGCCATAATGCTGGAAATGGGGGCTAGGTGAGGGGTTTTTGAGTGAGATGAAACTCTGAGCAAATTGACCAGACCGAACACAACCAGATAGCCAAACGAATCCCGCCCCCAACCCCTCCCTTCGATGGAGGGGGGTAAGAAGCCGATGCCCGAACACAATTCCAACACGACAGACTGGCACGATCGTTTGATCGATGCTGCGCTCGATGAGGTCGCCGGTGGCCAGTCGCCACCTGATCTCACGAGCAAAATCTACGCCCGGGTCGCTGCCGATGGGGCGCAACCTGCTTCTCTTGCCAACAAGGAACTCGTCATGGCTACGACCGAATCGCGAAACTCGCTGCGTAACTGGGTGCTGGTGGCTAGTGTGCTCGTTAATTTGGGGCTCGCGGGGGTTTTGATTTCGGGTGGTGACGACGCCGTTGTGGCCAGCAATGAGGCTCGTCAATCGGTCGAAGAACCGATTGTGCGTGTTGGCGCGGTTGATCGTCGCAATTTCGAGCCGAACGGCGATATCGAGACAGATGAGATGTTAGTGATTCCTGAGGAATTGGTGCCCGACAACGGATTTGCCGCGCCGAGTTTCGCAGGACAGACTGAGGGAATTCAGATCGACGATACGCTCGACGCAGCCGATCCCCAATCGTTTTCGGTGAATAGCTTAACTGGACGCGGCTTATCCGCATCGGGCGAGGAAGTGGCAGAGCAGGTAGGCAACGGTCCGACGCTTGCTGATGTCAAGTTGCGGGCCTCGCCGCCACCCCCTCCCAAGCCAAGACGAATGCCCGCTTCAAAGCGCGAAAACGCCGAAGTGATGAAAAGTCGACTGGAACTACAAAACGAGAGCTTCCGGACTAAAATGGGCTTCGCAGGCAAAGCGAATCATGGGCCGTTGGAAGAGAGTCAAGGCTTAGCCGATAACTCCAATTTCGACGCTGATCTCGACATTCCCTATCGTTACGACAGTTTTTCTCTAGGAGACGGATTGAATGGAAAGGCCGGCACACCTTGGGGCATGGCAAGAAATGGCAAGAAGTGGCCGCTTGGCTATTTAGGCCCTGAATCACGCGAAGCACTCATCGAACAGCGACGCCGTGCTATCGAAGGCCAAGAAGCCGAAGGCATTGGCCCAGGTCAAGCCGGCGACCAATACACCCGCATCACCGAGAACCCGTTCATCCCGGCCATCAGCGCGGGCGCCGTCAGCACGTTCAGCATCGATGTCGACACGGCCAGCTATGCCAACGTCCGCCAGTTCTTACTCGATTCGGGCAGCCTGCCCCCGCCCGACGCGGTGCGACTCGAAGAACTCGTGAACTATTTTCATTACGACTATGAAGGTCCCGCAAGCGATAGTGACGAACCGTTCGCGGCGCACGTCGAAGTGGCTGGTTGCCCCTGGCAGCCCGAGCATCGACTCGTGCGCGTTGGCATCAAAGGTCGCGAGATTGACCCAGCCAAGCGGCCCAAAAGCAATCTCGTCTTCTTGATCGACGTGAGTGGTTCGATGGACGAACCGAACAAGCTGCCACTCGTTGTGCATGGTATGAAACAGCTCGCGCGGCAACTCGGCGAGAACGACCGCGTCGCCATCGTCGTCTACGCATCGAGCGAAGGACTCGTGCTCGAAAGCACACCCGGCGACAACCAGGCGGCGATTGTCGGCTCGCTCGAACGACTGAATGCTGGCGGATCGACCGCCGGTGGAGCGGGCATCAATCTGGCTTATCAGATCGCCGAAGATAACTTTATTGAGGGGGGCACCAATCGTGTGATCCTCTGTACCGATGGCGATTTTAACGTGGGCACCACCAACACCGCCGACCTCGAACGAATTGTCGAGCATAAAGCCAAAGATACCCGTGTGTTTCTCTCGGTCATTGGTTTCGGTCGCGGAAACCTCAACGACGAGATGATGGAGAAAATCAGCGGCATCGGAAATGGCAACTACTACTACGTCGATGGCGACGCCGAAGCCGAGCGGGTGTTCGTGCGAGGGATGACGGGCATGCTCGTGACGATTGCCAAAGATGTGAAAATTCAAGTCGAGTTCAACCCGGCCGAGGTGGCCGGCTATCGACTGCTGGGTTATGAGAACCGCATGCTCAGGACCGAAGACTTCAACGACGACACCAAAGACGCCGGCGAGATCGGCAGCGGACACACAGTGACCGCGCTTTACCAAGTGGTGCCCGCCGGCAAGCCAGTCGACTCGCCAGAAGTCGATCCTCTGAAGTACCAGCGCAACACGCTCGAAAACGAAACCGCGAAGGAATCGGGCGAATTGCTCACGCTCAAAATGCGTTACAAACAGCCCGACGGCGACACCAGCGTCAAACGCGAGTGGCCCGTCAAAGACACTGGCAAGAGCTTCAAGCAGGCCGACGCCGACATGCAGTTCGCCAGCGCCGTCGCCGGCTTCGGGATGCTGCTTCGCGACAGCCGCTATCGGGGCGATGCGACGTTTGCTGGCATGCGAGAAATCGCCGCCAGCAGTTTGGGATCCGACCCGAACGGCGAACGAAGTGAGTTCTTGCAGCTCGTGACGCGGGCGCTTGAACTCAAGGGCGAGCCGCCAGTGGCGAGTCAGCCGAAGGAGTAAGTATTCGACCCTTTAGTAGAAAGATTTCGACGCAAAGTCGCAGAGACGCAAAGAAGCGCAAAGAAAAATTTGCTTTCACCTACTCTGCGCTTCTCTGCGTCTTTGCGCCTCTGCGTCGAAAAAAGATACTTCGTGACTACTCTGAAACGATTTCACCACCGGCGATGGTACTGAGCGCACCGAGCCAGAACCACTCTTCGTCCATGGCGATGTCGTCGACTCCGTTGGGGTTCACGCCAATGGCCGAAAAACCGGGATCGTTGGTGTGTCCTTCGGTGTGCCCATCAAGATAAACAAACAGCGTGACCGACGGGTGGGCGCTGCCGAATTTTTGGTTGCTGCGGTCGAGGGGGCCTTCGGCTAGGCCATCTTCGCTGCCACGCAAAATCGTTTCGACGTGATCGGCTGCCAAGAAGCAGGTGTCGCCTTGTCGGTAGTGGATCATGTCGGGGTCCCAACCGTCGCTCGGTTCGGGGATGTGCTTTTCACCGACGGCGATGGTATTCGAGAGTCCGTCGATGACGTGGCGACTGGCGATTTTTGAGCCGCTGAACATCGGACCGGCGAGTGTTTTGTCGACACTCCCGTCGCGGAAGTCGTTGTCTTCCATGCCGATGTCTTCTTCGAGTCCCGCGTTGGCGGCATAGTCACCCGCGGTGGACGCGGCGCGAACAACGGGGACTTGGTCGTTGTTGTCGAAATCGCGATCGGCGGCTGCGCTGCGGCGACTGGGGCAGACATAAACGTCAATCGGCGTTCGCATGGCGGTTGCATTGGCGGGCGCATCGACTCGCTGGGTTTTGTCGTAGGCATCGTAGATGTTGCCGAGTTCCATCTGCGGCAAAATCAAGTACGACCACGCCACACCGAGCTGTGTGGGACTGGTACGCCCGGTGGGGAAGGCCTTCCTCGTGTCGTGATAGTTCTGTAACGCGAGGCCGATTTGCTTAAGCTGATTGGTACATTGTGTGCGGCGTGCCGCCTCGCGGGCGGCTTGTACTGCGGGCAACAACAGAGCCACCAAGATGCCAATGATGGCAATCACCACGAGCAATTCGACCAATGTAAAAGCACTGCGAGCGCAGCCGTGCTGAATTTCCCGTTGTCTGGGCATAGCTATCTCCTTATTTCATGTTCGTATCGCAAACAATCCGCGAAACCGCAGAGCGATACTCTAGGTGGGAGCGGCCAAGTGGCCACCGGCGGGGAGGGTCCGTGCGAGCGTTACGCTACCCGATGGAACACCAGAATGCAACCAAGGTTCCGAATCGCGTTTGGAACTTTGTGTCGGAAATATTCTCTTAGCCGACGTCGCCCAGTGATAGCGCAGCGCCGTAGCGGGCGAGCATTTGTTTGCGTAGCAGCGTCAGGTCGCGGGCAGCTAATCCAGGATCATCGCGATAAAGGTTGAACGCGGCGGTGCGTGCTTCAGCTAGCAAGTCGCCATCGCGCAGCAGGTCGGCAATCCGTAAGGGAGGCAAGCCGCTTTGTTGGGTGCCGAATAAATCGCCCGGTCCCCGCATTCTGAAATCAAGTTCCGCCAACTCGAAACCACTGTTGGTGTCGGCAAACGCCGTGAGTCGTTCGAGCGCCTGATCGCTGAGACCTTCGCTCACCAACGCAGCACAGTAGCCCGCATGCGATCCGCGACCGACTCGGCCGCGGAGTTGATGGAGTTGCGCGAGTCCGAATCGTTCGGGCGATGCGATCATCATCAGCGACGCATTGGGCACGTCGACGCCCACTTCGATGACGGTTGTGCTCACCAGCACTTGCAGCCGGCCACTCACAAAGTCGGCCATTGTCGACACCTTTTCGGCCGGCGTCATTCGCCCGTGCAACATGCCAACACGAAACGCGGCAAGCCGACCATTGGTGAGTGCTTCGAACGCCTGATCAACGCTGATGGCCGCGATGTTGTCGGATTCTTCGACCAAGGGTACGACGACAAATGCCTGGCGACCTTCGGTGAGTTGGTTATGGGCAAACTGCCACCACCGCTCGCGATCGCCCGACTTCACCACATAGGTGCTGACCGGCTGACGACCTGGGGGCATGTCGCGAACGATCGAGACGTCGAGGTCACCAAACTGTGTCATACTCATCGTGCGCGGAATGGGTGTAGCCGTCATGACCAAGTAATGAGGTGACTTTTCGCCGCTGCGAAGTGTCGCTCGCTGGCGCACACCAAACTTATGTTGCTCGTCGATCACCACGAGACCAAGTCGCGCGAACTCGACCGATTCTTGCACAATCGCATGAGTACCGATAACGAGGTCGATTTCGCCCGAGGCCAGGCCGGCGAGCGTCGTGGCGCGCTGGCTTGGCTTGAGTCCACCTACCAGCAGCGTGTGCTTTACGCGGCTTTCGGCGAGCAGCTTGGCGAACGTCTGCGAGTGTTGCCGGGCGAGGATTTCGGTCGGCGCCATCAGGGCCGCTTGCTGCCCGGCCGCCACACAAACGAGCAGTGCATAGAGGGCGACAATCGTCTTTCCGCTCCCCACATCGCCTTGCAACAACCGCTTCAACGGTATCGAACGGCTGATGTCG
>JBGSWC010000345.1:0-2686 GCA_041752635.1 Pirellulales bacterium
AGCCGGTGCTCAACCACGACCGGGGTCGCACCGGGGCGCAAGCTGACACCGGCATCAGTGGGCTGGCGCTGCTCGCGTTTCTCGGGGCGGGCAATTCCCACCAAGCAGGTGGCTATCAACAGACGATGGCCGACGGACTCAATTTCTTGATCCGCAGCCAACGTGCCGATGGCAATCTCGCGGGCGACGCCTTGCCCTATGCCCAAACCTACTGCCACTCGATGGCGACGTTCGCGCTGGCCGAATCGCTGGCGATGACCGGCGATCAAAGGCTGCGACCAGCGGTCGACCGCGCGGTTGACTACCTCGTGCGTGCCCAGGACCTCGGCAGTGGTGGTTGGCGTTATCGTCCTGGCCAACAGGGCGACCTGAGCCAGCTCGGCTGGGTCATCATGGCCCTGCGTAGTGCCGAGCTCGGGGGAGCTGAAGTCCCTAGCGCGACGTGGGAGCGAATCGAACACTTTATCTCGCTCGTCGGCCAAGGTCGCCACGGGGGGCTCGGTTGCTATAAACCGGGCGACGCGCCGAGTCGCGCCATGACGGCCGAAGCACTGTATTGCCGTCAGATACTGGGGCTTACCGCCGAGGGCCGTCAGGAGTTCGCTACACGCGAAGCTGTCGCCTATCTGGGCCAGGAGTTGCCGGGCGACTCGCGGGTCAATCTCTACCATTGGTACTACGCTTCGCTGGCGCTCCACCACGCCGCCCAGCAATCTCCCGCAACTAAGCCGACTTGGCAAGAATGGAACAACCGGCTGCAAACTAGCCTGCTCCCTCGCCAAGAGATGTCGGGTGCGGCAACCGGCAGTTGGCCGCCGAACACCGTGTGGGGTGGCTACGGCGGACGTGTCTACAGCACGGCGATGGCGACCATGTGCCTCGAAGTCTATTATCGCTACCACGTCGACGACCCGGCTCGCGACCCTTGGGTCGCAGCCCGCGAAGTGCCGAATCTTCGATAAAAAGCCTTGGATTGTCGTAGCACGGCCGGCGCCGCCACACTACGTTTCCAGTTGAGCCGCCGGAAAATCTGTTGCAATCCGCACGGTAGACTACTCCGAAGTCGCACCACGTGTAGAATTAGTCGCGAGTGGCGGCTAGAATACAGCAGTGAGATAAGTTTGTCTCACATCCCCACCCCCCAGCGTGGTTTCCTAACCGGCGATGGCTTCGCCCGAGGCGTTCATGTTTACTCCTGGTCCTTTGCAACTGCTCATCGTGGCCGCCGTCGTACTGTTGCTGTTCGGCAACAGGCTGCCTTCGTTGGCTCGTTCGCTCGGTTCGAGCATCGTCGAATTCAAAAAGGGTGTGCGCGAGATCGAAAACTCGTCGTCCGATGAATCGACCGGCGAAAAGAAACCTTCGTAAAACAACTCCTAACAGACTCTAGCGTTGCGGATGTAAGCGAATATGTTTGGAATCGGACAATTTGAAATGCTGATTGTGGGGGTGATTGCCCTGATGCTCTTCGGCAACAAATTGCCAAGCGTCGCGCGGTCGTTTGGCAAGAGCCTCACCGAGTTCAAAAAAGGGATGTCGGGCGTTACCGACGAATTCCACAGCGCCATGCACGACGCCGATCGCGCATCGATCGACTACAACCGCGACCACGACGACTACAACGAACCCAAGGCGCCGAAGTTCGTGCCGCCCACGTCGCCCCCGGTTGAGTCTCCGTAGTTTGTAGCACGGCTCTCCGAGCCGTGAAAAATGACTCTGCTTCTCGACTCTCCGAGTCGTGAAAAGGTCACAGTTCGGAGAACTGTGCTACAGTCTTTCCCAGGCAATCGTCGTTGCATCAAACACCGGCCCTTCGACGCACGTCCGGCGATAGTCCCAGTCGCCATCGCCATCGCGGACCGGCGCGACACAGCTAAAGCAAATGCCCAGCCCACACGCCATCGGCGTTTCGAGCGAGACATGGCAGTCGACTTGCGCGGCAGCACAAATGCTGGCCACTGCGTGCATCATCGGTTCGGGGCCACAACAGAACACGGCCCGTGACTGCCCGGTGGTTTCTTCAATCGCCCCCACAAGCAAATCGGTGACGAGGCCATGATGTCCGACGCTGCCATCGTCGCTGGCGAGTCGCAGGTCGATGCCAGCCGCCCTAAAATCGTCGGCACCGGCGACCAGCGACTCGCGGCGAACTCCGTAGCACAGCGAAACCGATTTGGCTTGGGGCGACCGCGATGCGGCATAGGTTCGCTTCCCCAGGAACTCGCGGGCGACTGCTAGGAAAGGTGTTTGCCCAATGCCACCTGCCACCATTATCAGGTGTTCAACATCGAGTACGGGAAAACCATTTCCCAGTGGTCCCCAGACGCGGACCTGTGCGCCTGGTCTCAGCTTCGCGAGTCGCGTCGTCATGCGGCCCAGCACAATGTAAACCACGTCGATGAATGTCGGCTCACCCCGCTCGTTGTCGACCACGTCATACAGCGCCAGTGGCCGGCCTAAGAGAGGGTCGCTCTCGACATCGAGCCGCACCATCACAAACTGCCCCGGTACGATCTGACGGGCGATCTCGGGCGCGACAACACGCAACCGATAAGTCGACTCGGCGACCTGCACGTTCTGGACGACCTCGCAAGAGAGGCTCACCGCAGAGTCGGCAAAACAAGCATCCGTTCCCAAAGCGAAATCCCCCTAGCCGACGAGCTACGTCTCGTCGGCGCATGTCACT
>JBGSWC010000346.1:0-11443 GCA_041752635.1 Pirellulales bacterium
CTACAACCAGGGGGCGTAAAAACCCCCTAAATTCTCTATGCAGGCTAAACCTTCCGGATTTGTGTGTCAACAATGGGCAGAAAATGAGTCATCGGCTGGACGGAAAGCGATCACTTTGCAACAAATCACTCCATCGATACAAGAAAAAAGGCCCGGCATCCGAAAATGGAGTACCGAGCCTCTTATTCTGTGTTTTAGCATCAAATCGCGACTACTCGCAGCAGCTTGTCTGGCAGCACGAATTGCGGTTCTGCAGGCGGCTGAAGAACTTCTTGAATGGTCCTTCGCAGCAGGTCGGCTCGCAGCAGGTCGGCTCGCAGCAAGTCGGAGCAGCTTCGCAGCAAGGGGCGGGCTCGGCACAGCAAGGAGCGGCTTCGACAACCACTTCTTCGCAACAAGGAGTCGGCTCTGCGCAGCAAGGAGTTGCTTCTTCACAGCAAACGGGCTCACAGCACTGCTTCGACTGCAGCTTGCAGCGCAGATTGCCGAAAATACCGGCTTCGGCCGAGTCGGCGACAGCTACGGCCGTCACGGCAACAGCCATCACAACAAACAAACGCAACGTGGTGGTCAGTTTCATAGTTCCTGGGTCTCCTAGGAATCGGGAGGGCTACCAATACCCTCCACATCACAAAATCGAGGTCAAGGCAACGAGCCGTTGTCCCCACTTGGAAAGCACTGATGGAAAGCACTAAAGGAAAGTCTCGTCGGCCGACTTTGCGGCGTACGAAAAATACGTAGACTGCGTCGACTGAGCAGAAAGGATATCAATTCGGCGCGACGTGTCAACGGGCTGCCGTAAGAAGTCAGGTGCGGCGTTTTGTCGCACAACCTGTTCGGCCACGAAAAATGCCGCCGCTCGAGACTTCGCTCGTGCGGCGGCAGGATGGTTTAAGTTGTGTTTTAGCAACGACTTAGCGAGGTAGAGCATTGCTCGTACCGGGGGCTTGAGCGGTGCTCGCGGCTGGTTGGCCGACCGGGTTGGCAGCGGTTTGCGGGGGCTGATTCGCGGGTGGCTGAGATTGCTGTGGTTCGGGAGCGGCCATTTGCGGGCCATCGTCGGTCTCAAAATTCCAGATAATCGGCTGCGGCAGTGACTCGTCTTGCACGGCAAATCCGAGTACCCGCCACATCCCCGCGTCTTCGCGCATACACCAACAAATCTCGGCTTGCGTCGGCGTGCCCTCTGTCGATGGCATTGTCACGATGCATTGTACAACCGCTTCGTTGTCGGTCGTCTTCTCGACCCGTCCCACCTCGAAGGCACCCGACCCAAAGCCAGGGTCGCGAAATCCAAGCCCGGTAGTGTTAAGTTTCTCGCGCGACTTGTCGGTGAGCATTTTCTCAGCCATCGCGATTTCGCCCTGGCTCAACAGCGTCATAAACTCTTTGGCAGCAGCCGCGGGACCCGAGAGAGTGGGCGTAGTCGCCACCGGCTCAGCGACTTCGCTGCTCGAACATCCGACGAATCCACAAACCAACATCGCAGTGGTAAGGAAATAGGCACGCATCTCGATATCTTTCGTGAGTGACAGAATGGGCTCGCCACCATAGCGGCGGGGTGGAAGATTCCCATGCGCAGGGCTTCTGGTCAATAGCGATTGGAAACAACGCTCGCAAAATTCCTGCTAATTCGAGCGAACCAATCGGGTAGCTGGCAGGTTCGCACCATTATGCGAGTTTGGCAAATCGCGCGGGCGCTTTCTGCAAGAAGTCGCCTCGACTCGTCACCCAGTCACAGCCCGCCTCGCGGGCCGCTGAGAGTCGTGACACTTGGACATGCGGACCAAACGCCCAGACCTGACATTCATCGCTGGCGGCGGCGCGGATGCGAGCCACAACTTCGGCGATGTCGCCGACCGAGGCCAGGTCGACGGCAATCGCTGCCGGACATGTCGCTTGCAACACGGCATCAAATGTTGCAGGCGATGCCACGAACAGTTCGACACCGCTCGCGATGGCTTTCGATGAGACCTGCGACTGCAGTAGCAGGTCATTTGATACGAGAACCACAGTTGCCATTGCTAGACCGCTCCGATGCCGCGTTGGCCATCGTCGGTGCGGATTGCATCGTCGACCGAGACGACAAAAATCTTGCCATCGCCGATGTGCCCTTCTGCGCTGGTGCGGGCGTACTCTTCGATGCAAGCGAGGGTACGATCGAGAAAGTCGTCGTTGACGACGATCTCAAGCTGAACCTTGCGGAGCAAGTTTGTTTGGTACTCGCGACCGCGGTAAGTTTCGATTTGTCCGCGTTGGCGCGCGTAGCCCATCGCATCACAAACCGTGAGTCGGGTGACGCCGACCTTGTGAAGGGCGCGTATCGTCGCGTTGAGTTTTGTAGGCTGAATTACAGCCCAAATCATCTTCATCTCCGTAATCCTCCGCCTGCATGGCCAAAGCGTTGCATGAACGCTCGGCGGTAGACTTAGGATAGCCGAGATGGGGCCGGAAGTAAGCGCCGCGACTTATCGGCGATACTCGAAACCGGCAAACCAGCCATGCAGCAGTAAGTCGCGGCTGTTGGGTGCGAGTCCTAGATAGGCATCGTCGGCGAATTCGAGGCCGTTGATGTAGAGGACTTGATACCCACCTCGCAGTGCGCTGCACTGATTGAGCTTATACTGCAGCGAAAGCGATACTTCTCCAACAAATGACAGTTCGGTTCGATTTGACTTAACGCGAGTCCCCGTGCCGGTTGTGAGTATTTCGGTGCTTCCGGTCTCGTCGAAATCGGGAGTCGCGGGGTCGTCGACGGCGATGAGCTCGGTTCGCGTTTGCGTCTGTCCACTCGACAAATCACGATCAATCATATTGCAATACGCTCCGCCGTTCGAAAAGCCGTGAATCGAGAGTTTCTCGCTGAGGTGCCAAACGTCGCGACGCATGCCCAACTGGAAACCGATGAGATTGTTTTCGACTTCCGCATTTGAAAATAAATTGTTAGTGATTGCCACCTCGCCTAATGAAAGGGGCAAAGTATTGGACCGGCGTGTTATATCTTGGATTTTTTCGTCGCCCCGAAGAAAGCGAACACCGAAAAAGGGCTTCCAAGGCGAGGTGGTAAGTCGCTGGGCGTTGATTTCAAGCGAGTGCAAGTCGGAACCATATTTGAGATCACGTTGCTCGGTGAGCGCTACGCTACCGACTGGCGGAGCGACAACGTTCGCATCGGGCACGACAACGTTAGCGTCCCAATTGAAAATGCCGAGATAGCCGACTTGCATTTCGTAGCCCTTCATCTGGGGCCACCAACCTGTGAGCGTGAGCCGAGTGCCGGTACCGTGTTCAAATTGTTGATACGAATCGGCCGCCCCGGTGGTAGTGCCGATAGCGGCCGCGAGAGCGTCAATGTTAGTTTCGTCGCGAGTCATAAAGACCCCATCGAGCGTCACTTGCCAGATCGGGCCGACGCGCCAGTCGTCGCATTGCCCAGGGCCGGTGCGAAATGGCGACCCGCCACAGCCCCAGTGTTCTTTACATGGGCCGCCCGCGCCATAACGCCCCCCTCCGGGTCCACAAGTCGAGCAAGCACCAGGACCACCCGGCCCGCCGGTGCCACCGGCGGATGCGAGTTGCGTATAGTAGTCGCCGTTGGGATAGGCGTTCGACCGCGCTACTTCGCTCGGACCTATCAGCTTTCCGTACGGCGTCACTTCGACCACAGCGGGCGAGTCGACATTGTCGGGCTGGGCAATTTGGTATTCCTGTCCCTGCGCCTTACCATCGCCAAAAACGATGAATGCTTGCAGCAACAGAACGACGGCAAAATTCCGCCAAGTGGACGGACGATTCATATTCTTATCCCCCTCGTTTCCCACAATGCGGTACGCGACTTCGGCGCGCAATCCGCCGGCGCGGGTTCTACCGGATGAATCGGTAAATCCGACCCGCGAGTGCCAAGACATTCGGAACGGAAGTTAGACCGACCCTAAACTGCCTAGCTTGCCAAATCGTTTCTCATCACGATCTGGGCGAATTCATAGCCAGCAAGATGCAGCCGGGCGGTACCCGCTTCAATGGCCAGCGACTCGACGTGGTTGCCACAGTGATCGACGATGCGACCTTCGGCGATGCCAGTCCATGTATCGAGACGGCATTGTCGTTGGTGGCCGCTCGTTTCGAGCACACGGATCAGCATTTCGCCATCAGCGACCGGCTCGATGTGCGTGACGGCGATACTCGGACTCGACAGGTGCAGCCACCATCCTTCGCGCTGGGCCGGCTGCCCTCGGGTGGGAATACAAACTTGCCCCCCGCCATCGATGGGCAACGTTCGTTGCATTGCCAAACGCACCGTGAACGGTTCATACACCATTGGTTCGAGAGGCAACTGAGTGTCGAGCCAATTGAGTTCGACCCGGTGATGCTGGCACGGCAGCGAAGTCGACAGCGTTATCCCAGTTGGCTGCGAATCGACATGAACCCAAGCCGTGGGGGCGATCTTGTCACCATGCACCGGCAGTGCGATGCCTTGGCACTCCCAACTCACCCCGGCCGACTGGTCGCGCCAAGCGACTCGCGACGCGAGTCGCAATCCCGCAGGAAAAGGCTCACTTTTTGACTCCACCCGCCAGGTGAGGTCGACCTCGGCCGAGTTACGTATGACGCGGCAACTTTGTATCAGGGATAACAGTGTCTTGCCCGAGCGGTTGACGATTCTCATCCGCGATTCGATGCACCCCTTACGGGGGAAGCTCTCGACATTCGTGTGGCCATCGAAAGCAAGCTGAAATTCGTCGCTGCCGAGCAGCATTAACTTCTGTGAAAGCTGAGTTCCACGTGCTTGGTGGAGACGCAAGCTGGCAATACCCCCATTTGTTTCGCTCAAGTCGAATTCCAGCAATTCATTGCGGAGCGACGTCCCATCGGCTATTGGCACTGGCGGCGGTGGCAACACGGTCGGTTCCCAAGCGAAACCCCACGGCTTAACCGGGCGCAGCGAGCATTGTGAGCCAAAGTGACTACGACTATTTGGTGAAAAATTCACATAAAGCCAGCCGTCGGCGTTGGCGGTGTCGGTGGCTTCGATCCCCAACAAGCGGGCCCACGCGGCGGGATCGACAGCTTGCGTTGCAGCGGAGTTTCCGGAAGCAAGTGTGAACAGGCCGTGCTCGATGGAGCTGTTGGCCACCGTCAGGACTCTGCTGCTCGCACCGCGATAGTAACTGGTCGCCAGCGACTCAATCCGATCGGCCGATGTGGTCGTAGTAAAGTAGTCGCTGAGTTTCACGAAGCGGCCCAACACTTCGCTCCGCCTTGCGATCACTTTCAGGTCTTCGAAATAGGGCGCTGTTTCTCCCGGCCACCCGGCCAGCACCAGCGTAGCGACGAGGTCGTTGTCCATCGCCTGCGACAAGAGTTCAGAGAATCGCAGCATCGTGCCGAGGTCGGCGCGGTCGAGCGGACTGGCGACTAACGCTTCGATCGAAGTACCATCGAGCCCCTGCCAGCGGCAACGGGGAGGGTAGAGCGGTGGCAGTCTTTGGCCGGCGAAGTTGGTGACGAGCACTCCGTGATAGCCAAGCGCTGCGGACAGCTTCGGTATCAGCGGCGCCACCACGCCATCGAAATTCGCGAAGCTGCGAGGCGTTGCCGCGAGTTGCGCAAGTGACGCATGGGCCGCGAGCAAATCGGCCAGCAAAGGTTCGGCACCGAAACGATTCAAGTCACCCCCGGCTTGGCTGCCGCCGATCAGTTCGAGCCGCCCCTCGGCGACCGCTCGCTTGATGGCACTCGCCGTCTCGGCATGGCTATGCACAATCTGTTCGGCCATCTCGCCGGTCAGCAAGAGGTTTTGCTCATGCAGCTCGGTTAGGCTGTTACGAAGCGGTTGATCGAGCAATCCGGCCGCCAACAAAGTGACATCGACTAGGTAGAAGTCAACTGGATAATAGTGGTTGCGGCATTGAGTGAGCCCGTCGTAGGCCGCAGCAAGCTCTTCGTCGATCGGCTCGCCGGCCAGCACCTTTTTGGCGGCCGATACCACGCTCGCGACGATTTGCGATTCCTCTGCCACCGATTGATAGCTCATCACGCGGGTGAGCATCTCAATCTGAAAGTAGGCGTAGCCGAGCGCATAAAACTCGGCGGCGTCGCTATCGGACACCGAGCCGCCCGCCAGCCGATCCCCGATATTGCCCGCGATAATCCGCCAGATCTCGTCGCGAAGCGTCGCTTTGGACAGTTCGGGGACCAGCCGTTGCTGTTCGGACGACAAATTGTCGCGCCAGGTCGCTACGTCGTCGCCCCAGGTGAGCGAAGGCACGAGTTGCAGTTCGCCCTCGATTTCGGTGGCAGCGAGCAGACTGTCTACGGATCGAATTGTCGGAATACTGCCGGTTGTGGCGATGAGCCGCGGGTGCCAGGCGACCGTCCACAAGGCCAAAAGGTTGCTCGCAATGTCGCCGTCGTAGTCGAGCCCCATGTCGGCAAGCCGGTCGGTGGAGAGTACGACGCAGACTTGGTGGATTTGCATTTGACCAGACGGTAGAATTCATGGCGTGAAACTCGGCCAACAATCCGGAATAACCGGGCGACTGGCGAGCGAATCATGCTACACAGACGACGACGGGCGAGTACAATGCACTTTAAGTCGCCGAGCGACCCGTGTCAGCGGTCGGCCCGCGCGCGTCAGGCTTTTCACTTTTTTTGGCGGCGGTCAAACTTTGGCCCGCAGCGTCAGTTTTAATTGGAACAAGACAAAGGTAACGCGTCGATGGCTAAAAGTGGCGCAGTTTGGGGAATCGACATCGGCAACTGCGCGCTCAAAGCGCTCAGGTGTCGTCCTCACGAAAAAGAGACCAATCGCATTGTGGTTGAGGCTTTCGAGTACATCGAATACCCGAAGCTGTTGACCCAACCCGAGGCGAATCGCGAAGAACTGGTTCGCGAAGCGTTGGCGACGTTTGTTTCGCAAAATGACCTCAAGGGGGACCGAGTCGCCATTTCGGTACCCGGCCAAAATGGCCTCGCGAGGTTTATTGAATTACCCCCCGTCGACGCCAAGAAGGTTCCCGACATCGTCAAGTACGAAGCGCGGCAACAAATTCCCTTTGCGCTCGAAGACGTGGTGTGGGACTACCAGCAACTTATCGGTGGCAGCCAAGACGACGGCTATGTGCTGCAGAGCGAAGTTGGTCTCTTCGCGATGAAGCGCGACCAAGTGAATCGCGCGCTCCAGCCGCTCATCGAAGCGGGTATCGATGTTGATTTCATTCAACTTGCCCCCCTCGCGATTTACAATGCGATGGTCTTCGACCGCATGAACAATCTCGAAGGTGCCGATGCCTACGACCCCGAATCGCCTCCCGAGAGCACAATCATTCTCGCGTTCGGTACCGACACGACCGACCTGATCGTCACGAATGGCTTTCGTGTCTGGCAGCGGAATATTCCGATCGGTGGTAGCCACTTCACCAAGGCGCTCACCAAGGAATTGCAGCTTACATTCTCGAAGGCCGAGCACCTGAAGCGGAATGCCACCAAGGCCGAAGATCCCAAGGCGTTGTTCTCGGCAATGCGGCCTGTGTTCAGCGATCTCGTGGCCGAAATTCAGCGGTCAATAGGCTTCTTCAACAGCAAGAATCGTAACGCGAAGCTTGGCGACATCGTCGCGCTGGGCAACGTGATGCGACTTCCCGGTTTGCAACGCTACCTAGCGCAGAATCTCGAACAAAAAGTTGTGGTGCCCGACGAATTCACGGGACTCGTGGGGGGGAGCGTGACCGATGCCGCCCCGTTCAAAGACAACCGCCTGACATTTGCCGATGCCTACGGATTATGCGTCCAGGCGCTCGGACTGGGGCAGCTTTCGACGAACCTGTTGCCAAAAGAAATCACCACGGCGCGGCTGATTAAAGCGAAGAAGCCTTGGACCGTGGCGGCAGCGGCGTTGCTCATGCTTGGACTGATGGCGAGCTACGGTGCCTACTATGGCGTGTGGACGACCGCTAATGTCGAAGAGCCCGAGATGAAGCGTGCGATTGAACAATCGGGCACAGTCGTTAGCGAAGCTTCGCGTTACGAGGGAGACCACAGCTCGCTCACAGCGAAGTTCGAGGAGCTCGCCAGTTTTCGACGCAACTTGCGTAGCAACGTCGATGGCCGCTTATTGTGGATCGAACTGATGAAAGCGATCGACTCGGCACTACCAAGCCCTGCCGAACCGGTGCCGATCGACCAGCTTAACGAGACGTTGATTTCGAGTACGCCACAACTGCATATCGATCGAGTCGAGTGTGAATATACAACCGACGTATCGGGTTGGTACGCCGGCGCCGAACGGGTGTACAAAGAGTCGATTGGTTTGGTAGTCGACGATACGCCCACGGCCGCAGAAGTGCCCGCCACCGATGGTGCTGATGGCGATGACGCTGGTGCCGATGGCGCGTTGGCCGATGGTACCGCGCCCGCTGACGCGGGCATCGACGAGACGATGCCCCCCGAAGGCGATTTTGCCGCCGATGATGGCTTTGTCGACGAGAGTCTGGCCGAAGACAGCAGCTTTGCCGAAGCGGGGGATACAGGGCCGACAGGGACGGGCTGGATTATTGAGATTTCGGGCTACCATTTTCACAACTCGAATCCCAACGACCCCAACAACAAAATCTCGCGAGACGATGAGGCGGCTCAGTTCGTTCGTAAGACTTTCCTCAAGAACCTCGAAGATGGCTCGGTAATGCTCCCCAACAGCAAGGGAGAAATGGTACCGGTGGCGATGAGCGACTTGGGCATTCAGTACCCGATTCTGATTTCGCGAAATCTGCCACGAACGGTTAGCTATTATCCCGAAGCCGAAACAGTCGAGGAAGCGACCGCAGAAATTGGTGCATGGCAAATGGTTCAAGACAGCGCCACAACGGGTGTCGGCGCGGGCTTTGGCCGCCCCGGATTCGGTTTCGGTAGCCCGAACGCCGCGGCGATCGACAAAGACGTGCCGACCGAACCGCCCGTCGAATGGAAGCTCCGTCGTTATGACTTTACGATACAATTCCTGTGGCAACCCAAACCGCGTGGCGAGCGTGAAGATCCTTCGTCCGCCGAAGGAGTCGACTCCACCGAAGGCGATGGCTTCCCGATGGCCGACTCACGGCGGGTTATAATTCGCTGATTACCTTATTTCCTTAACGATTCGTTCGAGAATAGATTTTCGAGAAAAGATTATGGACCAACTACGCGTCGTACTCGTCTGGCTCAAGGAATACCACTTCTGGCTACTCAGTGGGCTCGCCGCCGTTCTGGCGCTCGCTGGCTGGTACATGGGAACCGGCCACTTGGCAGCCGACTACAAGGCCAACCGAGGCAAGATTGAAGGTGCTTTCAGTAGCCTTGACCAAAAGAAGAACCGACAGTTTCACCCGAACCAGACGGTCAACGACAAACAGAAAGAAGAAATTGAAAAACTGCTTGTTGAAGTGAAGCAGACCTGGACTGACCTATATGAGAGGCAAAACGAGCAAGTTTTGAAATGGCCACCCCAGCTCAACCAGCAATTCCACGACTACATTGCCACCCTTAATTTCGGCGAAGACATCCGGCGGAATATGCGCGAGCAGTATACCAACTATATTGAGGGGCGTTTCAACGATTTCCCCAAGATGATTGACGCCAACAAGCTGGAAGAGGGTGCGACTGCTGGTGGTTTTGGCGGACGGGGCGAATATGGTGGTGCGGGAGGATTTGGTGGTAGCCGCGGGACGAGCGACGTCGAGATCGAAGATTTCACCGTTCTTTGGGACGACCAGGTGCGGCTCAAGGAGCAGCTCACTTGGCCCGAAACAGGTAGCTCGTGGCAGATTTGGGCGACTCAAGAAGACTTGTGGGTCTACGAGACTCTTGTGCGAGCCATTGCGGCCACCAACAAAGCCAAAGGCTCCGACCGCCGCAGCAACGCGGCGATTCGCACGATTTTCGCACTCGAAGTGGGTCAAGAAGCCGCCAAACAGAGTCGTCAAAAAGGGCGAGTGACCGAATTGGCAGTCGCGTCGACCGGACTAGATGAGTTCGCCGGCATGGGCGGAGGTAGCGACTACGAAACGGGGGGCATGGGTGCCAGCGGCGACTACGCAGATGGCGGCATGAGCGGTGAAGGCGATTTTGGCGGACTCGGTGGCGGCGACAACGTGAACGAAAAGGCGTTCTATTTCTCGGGTCGTTACATCGACGCCGAAGGCAAACCGATACCGGTTGGTGCCGACGAAGAACCGCTCGACATTACACAGTTCGGCACCGAGTACAAACGGCTGCCAGTGCGGCTCTATCTTGAAATGGACCAGCGCTGGGTGTCATACCTTGTCGTACAACTCGCCAACGCCCCCCTGCAAATCGAAGTTCAAGAAGTCAGACTTAACCCCGAGGACGTCTCCAGCGGCGGCGGCGGTGGTGGCTACGGCGGTGGTGGCTACGGCGGAGAATCAGCCCGTGGGGGAGGAATGGGGATGGGCATGGGTGGTGGCGGACATGGCGGTGGTGGGCATGGTGGTGGACAAGCTGGTGGACATGGTGGCGGCGGCGGACGAGTTGGTGGTGGCGGACGTGGCGGCGACTTTGGTGGCGGCTATGGCGGCTTTGGCAGTGGCACCGATACCGAAGTAAACGTCTTCGAAAGACAGCCGTACATGAAAGAAGTGGTGTTGCAAGGTGTTGTGTACATCTTCAATCCACCCGATGAAGATAAACTTCAGCTCGAAAGCAGTGGCGAAGCCGGCGACGAACTCGCCAGCTTCTAATTGAGATCTCCGTTATCAGTCGACAGTTACCAGTTCCCAAACGAGCCGATCAATGACTTCAACTGACAACTAACACTGACGACAAAAAACTTCCCCTACAAGGACGAAAACAATGCAAGCTCTCAAAAATCTCGCGCTCCAGCATGGCGAAAAGCTGGGCATGGTGTTGATTCTGCTGCTCACAGGATTCGTCGTTTATTCGTCGATGGGGCAGGAGTCGTTACCGCCCGAAAAAAAACCCGACAAACATGCGTCGTTGTCGACCACGACAAAACAGCGGATGTTAGACTATACGTGGCCCGAAGCTGTCGAGAACGCCAAAGGTGACATCAAGATCCACCAGCCGCTCGGCAGCAGTGCCGTCAAGGCAATTGCTCCCGATACTTACGCGATTTCGAGCTGGGATAGCGGGCTAGTGCAGCCGACTGTGCTGCGGGCCGATCCCGAGTTGCTGCCGCCGGTCAGTCTCGAAACGAATGCCGTGACAGGGCTGATGGCTTTTTACGACCCGAGTCGAATTCAACAGTTAATGCTTGAAGAACGACGCCGCGAAGAACGCCAAAAAGCCGAGCTCGCGAGAGCCGCCGCCGATAATCGCAACAAAGACCCACGCAATGACCTACGCAACGACCCAGGCAACGGCTACGAGAGCGAAATGGCGATGCGTGGTGGCTATGGTGGTGGCATGGGCTTCGAAGACGATTTGTTGAAAG
>JBGSWC010000347.1:0-21882 GCA_041752635.1 Pirellulales bacterium
CGAGTTTTTGGCTCTCTTCGGCGAGCTTTTGAGGGTCGGATGTCATTATCTGTTGATAAAACTCAGGAGCCGCCGTCAGGGCGCGGTAGCCCCACCATGTTCCCCCAATCGCAATCGCGATCAACAGCAGCGCGGTCCCCAACAACCATTTCAGAAGTTTTCGCATGTTAAAAGTTACCTGCGAAAGGAGGGAAAGGTTTCGCCACGGACATTAATAGTAGGGGCCGCGCGCCAGCGAGGTCAATTCGATTGCGCAGCCGATGCCAGCATTGCCTGCGGGGGATAGAGTCTAATGGGGGGGGCGGTTAGATTTTTTGGGGTACCGAAACAGTTTGAAAAACCGCAGAGGACGCGAAGAGCGCGGAGAAAAAAAGGTTGGGCCACGGATTAGCACGGATGAACACAGATGGCAACTTGTGCAGCACCCTGCTAAGGAAGTTAGCCACAGTTATTACGGGCATTGCGAAATCATCCCCAACAAGCCCATTCCCAGTTATTCTGTGTTTATCCTTTTTATCTGTGGCTAATTTGTTCTCCGCGCTCTTAGCGTCCTCTGCGGTTCAAAAAAACAGGAAAAACGATGAGTCAAGATGAAGAAGGACCGCTGACCGACCCATTGGTGGCTCGCCGCAAGAAGCTGGCCGTGCTCGCCGACTTGGGACACGACCCCTGGGGCCAACGATTCGACGACCACACGCCGATCGGCGAGATTCGCGCCCGGTCGGGCGAGATCGTCTTTCGCACCGAAGATGGCACCGAGGTGCCGCTGCCCGAATTCGCTGCCGCGGCCGAAGACTTTAACTTTCGGCAGTGGAAAGCCGACCAGAACACGGCCCACGGCGGCAAGGGCGAGCTGGTGGGGCCGAAGGTTCGCGCGGCAGGCCGCATTGTGCTGCATCGCGACAAGGGCAAGCTGCACTTTATCGATATCCGCGACATGACGGGCGATATTCAGCTCATGGTCGGCCAGCAACAGGTGGGCGACGACTGGGCAGTGGTCGAGCAACTCGACCTTGCCGACATCATCGGCGTCGATGGCATGCTGGTCCGCACCAACACCGGCGAATTGTCGATTGCGGCCGAGCGCGTGCACTTTCTCACCAAGAGCCTCGAACCGCCGCCAGAAAAGCACCACGGACTCACCGACCCCGAGCTTCGCCAACGGATGCGGTATGTCGACCTCGTGCATACCGACGGGGTGATGCAAACGTTCCTCAACCGCACCAAAATTATCCGCAGCATCCGCGACACCTTGGCGGCGCGGCGGTTCGTTGAGGTCGAAGGCCCGACGCTCCATAGCATCGCCGGCGGGGCGGCCGCCCGTCCGTTCGAAACCCACCACAACGCGCTCGACATTCGGCTCAACTTGCGAATCGCGCTCGAGCTACACCTCAAGCGGCTCTTAGTCGGCGGCATCGAACGGGTCTATGAGCTGGGCCGCGTCTATCGCAACGAGGGAATCAGCCAGAAGCACAACCCCGAGTTCACCATGCTCGAGGTCTATCAGGCCTATGGCGATTACAAGTCGATGATGGATTTGACCGAGGCGTGCATTTGCGATGCGATCGGGGCGATCGCAGCAGGCAGCGGGCAGACGGCAGAGGGCAGCAGGGTTGACTACAAATTGCCGTGGGTTGACAAGTCGATTGATTTTACGCCGCCGTTTGCGCGGGCGACTTACGACGAACTGTTTGCCGAACACGCCGGGGTCGACCCGAACGACGAAACGGCGCTTAAGAAGCTTGCCGCAGAGATTGGGTTCGATACCGACGGACGGCATATCGATGTCATCAAAAATCAAATATTCGAAGAGAAAGTCGAAGATGCTTTGGTGGGGCCGATTTTCGTAACCGACTATCCGGCCAGCATCTGCCCGCTCACGAAGCGCAAGCGTGACAACCCCCAGGTCGCCGAGCGGTTCGAGCTGTTCATCCAAGGCATGGAAGTCGCGAACGCCTACACCGAACTCAACGATCCCGACCTGCAAGAAACTCTGTTCAAGACACAACTCGCCGGCATGAGCGACGAAGACTCGATGGCCAAAATGGACCACGACTTCATCCGCGCCCTCCGCCACGGCATGCCCCCGGCCGGCGGTCTAGGCATCGGCATCGACCGCCTGGTGATGCTGCTCACGAATAGCCAGAGTATTCGCGAGGTGATTTTGTTCCCGTTGTTGCGGCCGGAGGGGTAGGCAACTTGATCATAGTTGGGGTTTTCGAGCGACTTCTGAAGTGCTACTTCGAACTTCGCCAGTCGGTGCGAAAATCAAGTTCTTTAAGGAGCTCGAATGTTGTTACGCATCGCAGGCCAAAGTCGTTGCAGACATCCGGTATTCTTCGGTTTGCTCTTGTCTTAGAGGGTTTTGACACCTCTGTGGTGACAATAACTCGATTTGTAGGGTCAACGAGGCCGTAGGCGATCAGAAAAGGATCTCGCCCGACTGTTTCTAGTTCATCTTCGGTAAGATCGCTTGCGTAGCCCTCTTCGATTGCTTTTGAGACAAGAGATGACGATACGTTTTCGCCTAGCATAAGCGCGTGTTTGATTTCGGGCTTCGACGCCCAAATTGCCAAGTCGTCTTGCGTAGCATCCTTTCGTTTCGACTTTGCGAATTCTTCGTAGATTTCGACTGGCACCGCTACGACTTCTTTTTCTGCAAGGTCATATAGCCAATCCCAGAATTCGGGTACACGTTGTACTGGGAAGTAGTCTCGGTTGGCATCAATCAGCGTATTCGCGTCAAGCAAGTACAACATTGATGCATCCAAATTCATGACTACGAGATGAGTTGATCGAGCTTCAATGCGCGAACACCGAGAATCTTCGCAGCCTCAGTCGTCGATAGCTCGCCGGCTCGCAGAAGTCTCTTAGCCGTACCAACAAGTGCGGAACCTGCACTTCGCTTCCGAAGCTCATAGTAAGACGGGCCACCGTTATTCTTCTTCTGTACTTCGCGCTGACGTTCGCGGTTTTGTACCCATCGATCGAGGAACTTCTTACGGAGTAACTCGTACTGTGCCGACTCGATTTTGTTCTGTTTCAATAAACGAAACGCTACCAAATTTGAGCTAACCTTCGCCGACTGAGCGTACGCATCTATTTGCTTCATCAACCATTGAACGTCCCCTCGCAATGCCGAAGGAAAGACTGCGACAAGTTCTGCTTCCGGCACCAGCGTCTCAGAAGCCACCTGATCACAAAATGCCTCTATCTGGCGGTCTAGGCTATTCCCACTTATGCCAGACGCACCGAGCCACACATGCGCGTATTCATGTAGCAGAGTGACCGACCACGCAGCTTTGGCATCGCGGTCATTAATCACGACAAACGGCGCGATGGGATCCGACAGCGCGAAGCCACGAAATACGCTGGTATCGACGTTTGTATGGTGAGTGCCCAGATTGCCAAGCAAGAGCGTAAAGACACCTGTAGCTTCTATACGCGTTCGCAAGTAGCGAAACGCTTTGTCTTGATTCTTTTGCGATCGATACGCCGAAATATCGATCGCGGCAGTTTCGCGGATCGCGTTTACCAGCTTTGCTTTGCCCGATGCAATCGAGAACGAATCGACAAAGCTGAGAGCTTCTGCATCATCGGCAGAAATCAATGCATCGCGAACTATCTCCTGTCGCGCCTTCACGTCACGGACGATTGCATTGACTATTGCGATCTTTCGAGCATCAGCATCGTTCGGCAATTTCCGATAGTCTTCCCCGCTTTGGACTTTTGAGGGAGGGGCGGAAAGGTAGAAAGTGACAAGCGGACGTTGATAGCCCTTTGCCATTCGCGATAGCAGGCTATGCGTAGGGAGCTTTGCACCAGATTCATAGGCCGCCAGTTTGGACTCAGCGGATCGGGACTTCGTGTCATCGATTCCAAGCTTTTTTGCTGCGGTAGCAAGGTCTAACCCTGCCGACTCTCGCGCCCAAACCATAATGTGCGGATTGACCTTTGGCATTGCGTTACTGGCTGTGGCGAATTGCTTTCACACAATTCTTGCTGATTGGAGGGACGCTTATCGACTAGGCGTGTGCCTTAGTAAGTCGGCTTATATATCGCTGCACCGTCATACGCTACGGCACCATGTTTGCGTCGCTAGCGATTTCCGGCGATCGCGACTGCAGAACACAGATTGCAAGCAGTCATTGTAATCAGTTAGGCTTTCACCGTCGACTTTCGTGACGCAATTGTATTAGTGGCTCGGCTCGCCTGGGTGAATTAAGCGATATATCGACTGAAGGCGCGGGAACCTGTTCCTGCCAACAACTGCTGCGTACGATAACGGCGATACCGACCCCACGTCGCACGCACAAAATGAACGAAAACCGACTCTGGGCCCCCTGGCGGCTCGCCTACGTCAAAGGCGATCTGCCCGAACTCGAACAAAATTCGCCTGAGCCGGCCGAGTTGCTCGATGGGGCAGATCGCGATTGCTTTGTTTGTCGCGCGGCTGCTGTGCCGACTGACGAAGCGGCCGACCGGGCGAACATGGTCATCGCGCGCGGCGAGTTCGTCGTGACGCTGCTCAACCGGTTTCCTTACAGCAACGGCCATCTGCTCGTCTCTCCCACGCGACATGTGGGCGAACTTGGCGAGTTGACCGACGCCGAACAGCTTGAATTGATGCAGACGCTCGCGAAGATGACAGATATGCTTACGCAAACGGTGCGAGCGCAAGGCTTCAACGTCGGGCTCAACCTCGGACAAACGGCCGGGGCGGGGCTACCCGGGCATCTGCACTGGCACATTGTGCCTCGCTGGCCGGGCGATCACAACTACATGGCAACCACTGCAAGTACGCGAGTCATTCCCCAGGCGCTCGACGCGGCTTGGGAGTTGTTCACAAGTTATTTAGCCCCGGGTCAATGACCAGGGGGATGTTCACGCAACCCCCCGATCGTTGACTTGGGGAATATTCACGAGGCCCCCCCGGTCATTGACCGGGGGCTAAATATGGACGCTCTCATCACCATCGCCGATCGCGAAGCCGTGTTGCTGGCTCCCTATGCGATGCACAGCGTCGACTCGCGCGGTCGGCACTACGACGAGCCTTCGCACGCTTATCGCAGCCCCTATCAACGCGATCGCGATCGCATCACGCACTGTGCCGCGTTTCGTCGGCTGAGCCGCAAGACCCAGGTCTTCACCGGCGAGCAGGGCGACTACCATCGCACGCGGCTTACGCATACGCTCGAAGTCGCGTCGATCGCGCGGACGATGGCCCGCGCACTGCGACTCAACGAAGACTTAGTCGAAGCGCTAGCGCTCGCCCATGACATCGGTCATCCGCCATTCGGTCACGCCGGCGAAGAAGTGCTCGACCGTTGCCTAGCGGGGCAGGGGGGATTCAATCACAACCAGCAAGCGGTGCGGATTTTCGAGCGGCTCGAATCGCGCTACCCAAATTTTCCGGGACTGAATCTCACCTGCGAAGTTCTCGATGGCCAGCGCTATCGTGGCGACAAACACAATGGCGCGCCGCTGCTCGAGGTGCAGGTGGTCGATTTGGCCGATAGCATCGCTTACGACGCCCACGATGCCGACGACGCGCTCGAAATGGGTCTGCTCACGCACGACGACTTGAATCGCAATCGCCTGTGGAGTGAAGCAACGCAGCGTGTTGGCGACCGGTTTGGCCGTCTCGATGAAGCGACTCTACGACGGGCTGTCGTCCACGAACTCATCGACCACGTTGTGAGCGAAACGCTCGCGACAGTCAGCGTGGTACTCGACGAGCGTGCCCCCGCCGCGGCCGACGAAGCGAGGCAGATGGGGCGGCTGATTGCACCGCCCGACGAACTTCGCACGCTGCAAGCCGAGCTAGAACAATGCTTGTTCGATCGCGTCTATCGTCATCCGGTGATCGTGGGAAATCGCGAAAAAATGGCGTTAGCGCTCGAGTCGTGTTTTGAACGATTCGTGGCCCAGCCCGAGAGGCTGCCGGCCCGTTATGCCGCGATTGCCGAATCTGACGGCATCCCTCGCGCCGTGGGCGACTATCTGGCGAGCTTGACCGACGGCGGACTGGTCGATTTGCACGCAGGCTGTGTAGGATAGATTAAGTCGTTCGACGCCTTCCCACAGCGGCGACCAGCCCCGCCACGACCTTTGGCCCTTATGATCCGCCTCGCCATTACGCAGCCCGACATTCGGCCCTATCGACTGCCCGTTTATAACTTGCTGGCAAAGCAGGTGGGAATCGACCTGACGCTCTTCGCCGATACGCCTCGCGATGCTCCCGCACCCGATCCGGCAGAGATTGGGTTTCGCTTCGTTTATGCTCCCGTCGCTGAGGGGGGGCGTGGGCGTTTCAAGTACAAGCAACAACCGGCACAGCTCGAAGTGATGGACCCCGATCGATTTGACATGGTCATCATGCCGTGGGCGCAAAGATATCGAACGCTCACGCCTGCGCTGAAACTCGCTAAGCAGCGTGGCATGCCGACGGTGATTTGGGGACACGGCTACTCAAAAACCGACAATTGGCTGAGGACAACGCTGCGAAATCGTGTCGGTCGCAAGGCTACTGGAGTGATGCTATACACGCACCCGATCGCCGATCGTTTGGTGAAAAAGTATGGATTCGATCGCGAGCGCACTTTTGTGGCACAGAATGCAATTGACCAAACCCCCATTCAAGCGGCCCGAGCCGATTGGCTGGCGCGGGCTGACGATCTGGCGAAGTTTCGCCACACACAAAATCTCGATCCCGCGAAGACCGTGGTATTCGTCTCACGCTTACTCCGCGAGAATCGCGTTGATAACCTGATTGCCGCAGTGGCTACGCTCGCCGAACGCCATCCCAAACTGCGATTGGTCATCGTGGGTGACGGTCCCGAGCGAGCGGTGCTCGAATCGCTCGCGGCGAAAGCTGGCATTGCCGACAGGACGAAATTCACTGGCACCACCTATCGCGAGAGCGAGTTGGCGCCGTGGTTGCTGTCGTCGGCCCTGTTTTGCTATCCGGAGAATATCGGACTGAGCCTGCTCACGGCGTTTGGATTCGGCCTGCCAGTCGTGACAGCCGACAACATCGCCGCCCAGAACCCCGAGATCGATGCTCTCAAGGATGGCGAAAACGGGCTACTCTATAAACACGGCGACCAACAAGCGATGGTCGACGCCATTGACCGACTACTAACCGACGACGAGCTGCGCGAGCGACTCTCGCGCGAGGCGTTGCGGACAGTGACAGAAGAATTCACGCTGCCGAACATGGTACAAGGGTTTTTGGACGCGACACGGATTGTTGATGGCGAGCGGCGACGGATCGAGTGTAATCACTAGCCGAATCAGCCCTACCACGACAACTCAGCGACTTGATTGGAACCTTTGCACTTGAAATACGCGGAACATAGAATGTCGGTTTCGATGCACCGACGGTTTGCTGCTTGTTTAGCACGACCCGATTTGTGCGACTTACGGATCACAGCATGAGTGCAACAGTCCATCCCGATGACGTGTGCGTTGAGCATGGATGGAAGCATCTGCCAGCACTCGACGGTCTACGTGGACTCGCAGTGTTGATGGTGATGGTCCATCACCTGTTCCTAACAAAAGTCTACGTAACTCCCGGACGGCTCGAACAGTTCGTCCACACTGGTTGGATCGGTGTCGATCTGTTCTTCGTGCTGTCAGGATTCCTGATTACTGGTATCTTGATTGATGCCAAATCGACCAAGAATCGCTATCGCAACTTCTACATGCGTCGCGTACTGCGAATATTTCCGCTTTACTACGGTGTACTGTTTCTTTTTCTTATAGCCATTCCGACCGCGTCGACGTTTATCAACACTCCGTTACTCAAACAACTCACTGCCGAAGTAAGCGATGTGATACCCATTCAATGGCGACTCTGGCTTTACCTGCAGAACTTTGGCGGACAATGGACGATTTTCAACCACTTTTGGTCGTTGGCTGTCGAGGAACACTTTTATTTGTTGTGGCCTTGGGTGGTATTCACGTTCTCGCAGCGCACGCTGCTGCGAATTTGTTGGGCAGTGATTGGCGTCGCTTTCGCGTCGCGACTGGCATGGATTACATACGATATTCCGATTGGTTCCGCTTATATTTTTACGCTTTGTCGATTCGACGCTTTGGCAATCGGTGGTATGACAGCAATTTATGGCCGTCGTAACGGGTTGGTCTCATTAGCCAAAGCTGCCAAAGTTCCAATGATTTTCGCTATTGCGACGTTCGCTGCCGTCGTAATGGTGTACGGCGGGCTTAGTAATCGTTCGATTTGGGTACTCGTGCCGGGGTTGAGTCTCATCGCGGCCGGGTTTGCGATGCTTGTCGGCTATTCGGCTGGCACAGGCGCCGGCACGCTTTGGGTTTGGTTTCTCACTCGACCTTGGCTGATGGCTTGTGGCAAATACAGCTACGCGGCCTATGTATTTCATCGTATACTGATCCGACCCACGCTAATCATCATGCCTCCGGTAAAGATGAGGTCGCTGTTTGGAAGTGATATTGTGGCCGCAACGTTCACCATGTTGGTGGCAATCATCGCTACTTTTGTACTCGCCCGGCTAAGTTGGATGTTTTACGAACGTTCCTTTCTGCGACTGAAGTCACATTTCGAGTACCGACCTCAAACGACCGCCAACGACAATACTGCGTAGTTCGGTTGGCAACTGGCCGGTATAGGTATATTAGTGAACTATTCGCCCATTAAGCCCAAGCCACTCACCTAATGCGACTCCCTGATTTTCTCATTATTGGCGCGATGAAGTCGGGTACGACCGGGCTGTTCTTTGATATTTGCAGCCATCCGGGCGTCTATTTGCCAGATAACAAAGAACCGCATGCCTTATGCAGCGATGCGGTTTTGACCGACGAGGGAAAGCGAGAGTACACCAAGCTCTACCAAGCGGCGACCGCCGACCAACTAGTGGGCGATGCGTCGACCGGCTACTCTAAATTGCCCGACCGTCCGGGCGTCGTCGAACGAGCCCTAGCCGTGCTACCGAGCGACTTTCGCGCGATTTATATCGTTCGCGATCCGATCGAGCGAATCATTAGCCAGCACTACCACGAATATTCGCGTGGTATGGTTGGCTCCGATATCAACGCGGTTGTTCGCGAACATTCGCGTTACGTGAATTTCAGTCGCTATGCTTGGCAGCTCGAGCCTTGGGTTCGGGCGATTGGCCGTGAACGGATCCACGTCGTTCGCTTCGAGGATTACAAGGCGAACCGGGCCGAGGTAGTCGCCCAGGCTTGCCAGTTCTTGGGACTGAACGCCGATGCATTGCCCCCCATCGACGAGCGTGAAGTTTTTAACGCAGGCGATGGAAAACCGGTGCCAGGGGGATTTTGGAAACGTGTTCGCGAGAATTCAATCTACAAGTCGGTGTTTCGCCCGCTGGTCTCAACCCGGGCACGGCTTCATTTGCGGAAGTATTTTATGAAGAGCGCTCCGGAGCGCCCGGCAGCACCTTCTGAGGAAACCAAAAGTTGGCTTTCAGCGCAACTTATTGAGGATTCGAATCGACTTCGCGAACAGTTTGGTCGCGCCACGTGCTCTGACGAGATGGGTCACCGACACGACTAAATCGAAACTGCAAAGTGTCTGAGGTCTCCTTGCTTTTTAGTCATTTACGTTCGAGCCGACAAATTAGCGTAGCCAATCGCGACGGCGTTCTTACATACTTGCGTTTCAGACGGAGCAGGTAGCGAAGCGGAACCATTGGTCCGCGGAAGTAAGATTCAGCGCCGGCGCCTTCGACGAAGGCGAATTGCGGCTCGTTATAGCCGGTTTGCTCGGCGATTCGAGAGATTTCGCCAGGTGTGTTGCAACGAAATTGGACCGGATAATGATATTCGTCGATTTGCTGTTTTCGGCGAACGAGCCGCAGCGTTAATTCGTCGGCACCGATTCGATGCATAAGTTTTGTCATTCCGGGCACAAAGCTCCGTGCATTGGGAGTGACAAACAGGTAAACGCCTCCCGGTTTCAAAGCGCGAGCTAATGTCGATAAGAACTCGATTGGTTTTTCCACGTGTTCCATTACCATGCTTGAGTAGGCGATATCGATCGACGCGTCGGGCAAATCCGACGATTCCATCGTCGCGTACTGAAACTCATCGAATAAGCCTGGCTCTGGCACGATTGATCTGTCGGGTTCGAGGCCCCAGAACGTACTGCTTGCGGCCTTGATAGCTTGTTGAAATTGGTTGTTGCGGCCGATACCGCCACCACAACCGATGTCCAAAACAGCGCCGCCGCCGCGTTCTTGCAATTCGTGCAGGATCAGACGTGTGAAGATGTCACCGTAAGAACTGATGTTGCGGTAATTATAAACGCGGCACAGATCGCCAAATCGAATCGTGCCTTCCGGGTTAACTGGCATTACGGTTCCGTTGTCGTGGAAGTCGATCGTAAATCATGATGGTCAGCGAAGCGAAAGTCGGTCGGGGCCGGCATCACCGGTTGCTGGCGGCGTAGTGCGAACAGGTTCGTATTTACGTACTCTGGACCATTTGTACGTGGGTAGACCATACCAGCACCGAACAACACACGTCCGACAATATTGACAATTACCAAAGCAATCAGCGATCCGATTATTTGGATCGTGAAAGTACCGATATCGCCACGTGTCCAGCCAAATATGTGGGGAGCCATCGCGGCAAAAGTTGCCAACAAGTAGGCATTGCGAGATTGCCGCACAAGCAACTCGTCGAAATATCGCAAGCAGAGTCCCACGAAGGTGCCGTAGAATACAAGCATGTGCAACCCGCCCTCGTGAAAACCGTGGCCGACGATGCCGGGGCCCCAAGTAGCGCGGGTTCCCTTCGCGCGAGCCGTCTTTGGCAACGAATATCCAAGTCCCACAGGTTTGTCCGGCCAAAAAGCACGTGGAATCCAGATAGAGCCAACATACAAAACACTGTGGAATGGTTCGGGATCGTGTTCACCCGTGTAGAGGTGAATGGCCGCCAACGATGTTTGGCCCGCGTTTTGGCCAAGCATCGTGTCAAGTGTCTTGGAGTCCAAAGTTGTGCCAGGGAGTTTGGTGAGCACTTCAGCCGCGGAAGAAAAGTTCCGCTCTTTCATTTCGCCACGCCGATCAAAGTGGCGTAGTTGCGAGTAGCCCACGAGAAAAAAGAACGCAACGCTGGTCAGCACACCAATTGCCACGGTGTTGAACAGCAAACTCTTATAGCGCAACGTGAACCAATACCAGCAAACGGGAATCGTAACCAGCACGCCGAGCATGGTCCGCCTTCCACCACCGCCGACGATGGCTAACAGCAAAGTCAGGACGACTACGCCGGCGAGGGTCCCAATGAGTACGGGATTCTTTCGCGAACCATACCAAGCTGCAAACGCTAGCGCCAATGCTAGCACAATCGCCTTGTTGCCAAGCTGCGAGAAAATCTGGGCAATACCTTGGATTGACGGGGCATATTGTCCTAGGAAGGCAAACCCAAGCGACATCAGCAGCATGAAATAGAGTACGCCGGTGCTGGCTGGCGGCCACTTTCGCAAAGATCGTCCTGCTAACTTGCGTGGGAATTTCACTAGCCAGTAGGCCAAGAGAAGCGGCACGAAGAATGCGATCACGCCGCAGATGAAGTAAACGTAGTCAGAACGGTCATACTCCAGCACGCGAAAGTAATCGGGCCTGTATCCCGCATTCAGCCCGGCAATTCCGACATAGTTGATCGAGCCGAGAAGAAACAGATTCCACGACGTGATGAGATCACTCTTACCTCGCGCAAACGGCACGATGATGAGCAGCAGCAGGATACCGATGAATCCCCAACAGAAGGGTATCAACATCGTTTCGGGCGAAGCCATGTTCTATTGCCAATTTCAGTGCGAGTGGTCCGTCAAACAAATGTTTTTGGGTAGGGAACGGTGTAAACTTGGTCAACGGAATGACCAGCGTCGTTCCCTGCCCGAAAATTTTGGCTTGACGCAGGACTAGTTTCAGGCGTGATCGCGAAACGGGCAGCCGCAGCTTTTTAGCGCGGTGCACCAGCCATACAGTTAACTTACGCGAATATAGCTTTTCGCACCACCAAAAGCGGCAAAAGCTTTGCGAACAGTGTAAGGTAAGCCACGTCCGGTCAAAATCGTTAGAAACCGACCGTGCTGGCGCAACCTGATACGCTAGCATTCCCCTCGAATCTTCTCTTGGCACCCCGCGTAACCCCGACTACCATCCTCACCGCGCGGGCCTAGCCGAGTGCCGATAGCTCGGCGGTCTGCGTCGGCGCTATGGCGTTGCAAGCTACGGAGGGTCTTGTTTTGGCCGATTATGAAGCCCCACGCATTCTCATCGCCCGGATGAGCGCGATTGGCGATACGCTGCTAACATTGCCGGTTGCCTGTGCGCTCCGGCGAGCGTTTCCTGATTCCACCATCACTTGGGTGGTCGAAGAGAAAAGCTCCCCTTTTGTCGCCAATCATCCAGCGCTTGACGAGACCATCGTGTTGCCACGCGGTTGGTTTACATCGCCTGTCCGTATTCTCTCGCTCCGCAAGACACTTCGCGACCGGCAATTCGACATCGCCATCGACTGCCAAAGCATCACCAAAAGCGCGCTCGCTTGCTGGCTTTCAGGAGCCCCCCAGCGAATCGGTTGTCGGGGGCGATATGGGGCCGAACTCAGTACCTGGCTGAACAACGAGCTAGTCGAACCGGTCAAACCACACCTGACCGATCGCTCGCTCGAATTGCTTGCTCCGCTCGGTATTGAAAACCCGGCCATCGAATGGCATCCGCCGGTCGACGAAGACGCCATTGCCGCAATGGGTGAATATGTTTCGGCCCAACAACTCGAGGCGGGCTACGCGGTCATCAATCCCGGGGCCACTTGGGATAGCAAGTTGTGGGAAATGGACCGTTTTGCCGCGGTCGCACGCTATTTGCGCGACTCCCATGACTTGCCGACGCTCGTCGTTTGGGGCGGCAAACGCGAACTTACTTGGGCCGAACAAATTGTCCGTGATTCAGCCGGGGCTGCCATACTGGCCGTCGACACGACGCTCCACGAACTAGCGGCGTTGCTGCTTGGCGCGCGGATGCTGGTGAGCGCCGATACCGGGCCGCTGCACTTGTCGGTGGCCGTGGGTACCCCCGTCGTGGGTCTCTATGGAAGCACTCGTCCCGAAGACTGTGGACCCTATGGGGCACCTCATATCGCTTTGCAGAACCGCTACGAAGCTGGTTCGCGTAAACACCGCCGCAATGCCGACAACGGCGCGATGCGCGAGATTTCGGTCGCAGAGGTCTGTGAGGCTTGCGACCGACTGTTGGTGCGAGAGTTGAGAGTAAATCGACCGGCGGCCTGACGGCCACCGCTCCAAAAGACTTTTTTTCGAGTGAATCCATCTTATGTCGCTTCTGAACATCGACGCATTTCGTAAATCTGCGCTGCGAACCGAACCGTTCGATTACCTGATGGTGCCGGACTTTGTTTCGACCGAGAACTGCACACGCGTCATCACCGACTATCCGGTGATCCATCGTGGCGGCAGCTTTCCGTTGTCTTCGCTCACAAGTACTGGCGCATTTAAGCAGCTTTGCGATGAACTTCGCGGTCGCGAACTACGCGATGCGTTTGCTGAAAAGTTCGACATGGACCTCACCCAGCGGCCGACGACCCTCACAGTGAGAGGCTATTGCCGCGCGAAGGATGGCCAGATTCATACCGATAGCAAGAGCAAGCTCATTACCGTGCTGCTGTACCTAAATAGCCAATGGGAGAGCACCGGTGGCCGGCTGCGAGTTTTGCGGTCGCCCCACATCGATGACTACGCCGACGAAGTCCCGCCGCAGGAGGGAACGCTGTTGGCGTTCCGCAACGGACCGACCGCCTGGCATGGACATACGAGCTTCGAGGGTGTCCGCCGGGCTTTGCAGCTCAACTGGGTCACCGACGAAGCGGCTGTTCGCAAAAGCGAACGTCGCCACGGGCTCTCGGCGCTGTTCAAGCAGATGAACCCGTTCAGTCGCGCGGCGTAGTCTCTCACTTGGCAATGTGGCCATGCTCGCCCGAGCCTGGAACCCATGGGTGCTCTCATCGCAACAAGTCCACTGCCTGGCGACGGTGGCGACTTCAAAACCGTTATTTGCTCTCGATCGCCTCGGCCTTCACGTACAATTTCGGGGGCGCTTCGTCGAAATACTTGAACATCGCCGGGCAGAGCCATCCTTCCATCGGTGGGTCTTCGAGCTTATAGAAATTGCCGCTCGAATCGCCCCGCAGCCAAGTCAGTTCCTTTTGGTGGCCTGGAAATGGATTCGCGCTGAACAACATCCGAAAGCCCTCGTCTGGATGGGGGATGTCGGCAACGAGCACGTCGATCATCTCTGGTACGCCCGCCACAAAAGGCTCTTTAACCAGCCCGGCCGACGGATCGTCGAATACCCAAGTCCCGCCGTCCCGATACGGAGCGATCACCATAATCGCGTTACGACGCGTGGATCGTTGCGTGCCGGACAGCACGTCGAAGTACCAAGCAAAGCCCCCGGCAATGACAATCAATAGCAGAATGGCGATCGCGAGCCGAATGGCCGAGGATTTCAGATTCGCCGCTGCGTCCTCTGAAGCACTACGCATGATCGTGGTCCGTTAGGGTCTGAGGTAGATCGGCGACCACAGGTCGTCGTTGCATCTCAGTATAGCCAGTGAACCAATGCTTTGGGTCAGCCACGACAAGTGCCGACCAGTTGCGCCTCGTCGAATCGCCACTTGCCGCGTAGTCAGGGCGACTACGACGCCTTGCGAGCATACAAATACGGATTCATCGTCGGATCGTTATACATCTTCATCTGGCGATAGACTTTGAGCAGCTTCTTGCCGGCGAAAATGTCGTTCAAGAGCTCGGCGAGCGAGTTCGATAAGTCGCCGTGTTGCAACGCGCAGCGGTCGATCTTCTCCTGCACAGTCGCACAGTGTTCGGGCGAAGCATCGTCGCGCTCGAGTTGTTCGCGGAGGTGATAGATCCGTAGCGACATAATCGACAGTCGGTCGATCGCGCTGCCGGGCGTTTCGGTGTTGAGTCGAGCGTCGCCGGTTGGCACAACTTGTTCGGCTGCAAGCAGTTGAATCAGTGCCTCATCGACCTTTTCGATGCCATCGTTGCGACGTTGGTTGTAGCCATCGATGGCCCGCTTGACCTCGGCGATGCGGCTGTCGCCCACGTCGGGGCTGCGGGCGATGTCTTCTTCGTGCCATAGCAGGAAATTAAACCGGTGTTGATCGCACACCACGGCCAACAGCCCCGTATAGGGGTTGCCGGGATCTTCACGGTGCCACCGGTCGACCGTTTCGTGCTGAAGCTGAGTGATTTGCCGAACGAGGCCGAAAGTATCGAGAGACATCCGCTCCCCCTCCTTGTGCGATAAAATCCTGCAATCATTGCGGTTGACCCCCCTTAATCGCGAGGAATCTGTCCCCGCAGGATAGCCGAGAGCCGCTGAGCGGAACAGACCGAGTGGTGCGCCAATGCCAGCACTTTTATCGGAGAATTCAGCAGCGGCGAACCTCTCTTTCGTCGGAGTAGTCGTAGCAGTTACCCTCGTCCCGTCGAAAGCCACGGCGGCCGTTTGACAGCACCGGCGGTCGACCTAGAATAAGGGGCTCGACGCAAGCGATTGCGACGGGCGCGTAGCTCAGTTGGTTAGAGCGCAGCCCTGATAAGGCTGAGGTCCCAAGTTCGAGTCTTGGCGCGCCCAATCCCTGTAAAAGTCGAGGGTCGAGGGTCGAGAGTCTCGTGGAAAAATGTGCAAAGCCTCGCTTTGCAGGCCGCTAGACTCTGGAGCCTCGACTCTCGACTCAACAACGGGGCCGTAGCTCAATTGGGAGAGCGCCGGCTTTGCAAGCCGGAGGTCAGGGGTTCGACCCCCCTCGGCTCCACTAATGGTCAGTCAAACAAGTATTTTTGGGTAGCAAACGGTGTAACCTTTCTCACAAGAATTACTTACGTCGCGGACCGACGAACCGAAGGAAGCTGACCACGCTGCCGACCAGGCGGTACTACGCTGCCAGCCAGGCGGCAGGGACGACTTGGCCGACCGGATTGCCCGAACGGCCTGCCGAGCGCTGCCTGGGCGATGAACAGCAAGTTCCGATCGCGGAACGCCTGGCCCTCGGCGTGTGTGGCGATTCCAAGAATGCTGTCTCGCCGAGGCGTCCGTTTCGATCGTTTTGACCACGAAATGGCCAACACGATTGGAGCGGACAAAACCCCGAATTTTGTCTCGCTCGAAAATTCTCAAAATCCCTTGTTTTCCAGTCGCTTTCGCACATCGCCCGTGAATTTCGTACCTGGTTTTTGACTGACCAGTTGGTGACATTTTGGACAAAACCCATTTCGCGAGTCGAGAGCTGTGTGTCGAGAGTCGAGTGAAACGGGTTGGCAGCGTGGGCGTCATCGCCGGGGCTGCCGGGAGCCGAGCCATGCCCGCCGTTTCGGGTCGTGAATTTTGTCGCGCTTCCCAAAAATCGATCGACGTGCAAAAGTCGGCGCCTTTTGCACCCACTCGGATCGCGAAACAGCTTGATTCATAGGCCCAAACGCAATCGACAGGTGCAAAAACCGCCGATTTTAAGTCGATTAACGTCAATTTCCGGCACCCACAATTCATCGCTTGCCCAGTCATCCTGCCTCCCTCCGTCACGCGACCTACATCACCGACTCTCACGCTAACAGCGCTGCCATGTACCCCCGAATGTAAGCTACCGCGTGGCCGTTTTCTACAACGATTTTTGGCCGGGGGATCCGACCCCATCGGCTACCGCTGCTGGCCGGCGACCAACAGCGAAGCGTCGACCCAACCGACACCCACCACAAAGAACTCGTGATTCCCCGCCGTAGTGATCGTTTCGCTGCCGGTCGCCGTCGTGTACGTGACGACGGTCTTTTCGTAGACCGTTCGACTGCTCACGGCCGTCACCAGCTTGTATTCCGGCGGGGCCGCGGGGTTGAACTCATCGGTGGCGAGGACCGCATCGCCGAGCGACAGTTGGAGAACTCAACCAACTAAAAGTGGAGAGCTGCATCAGTGCCAACCACTGACACCAATACTTTTTTCAGAAGGTCGTAGTCTATGTCGTTAGTGACGATATTCACGACAATGTCATTTGTATGTAGTTGTTTTGACATAGAATCATTCAATTGCACAACAAGCGATGTACCTTCAAGCCGAATTGCGTCTACACCTCCGTAGCCCGACTGATTCTGTGAATCGAATTCGATATGAATTCTGTCGTGCCCCAGCTCACGGTCCTGCTGGCTGGGAATCAGTGAGCGTTGTATGAGAAGATATTGAGTTGTCGCGAATTCGGCATCGGCAAATCCAATCATAGCAATACCGTCGTCCTCGGTCATTGTTACGAAATGTGCATCGAATGCTTTCATTTTGAGTTACCCCTAAGGCAGAGCTTTCAAGGACCAACGGGAAGGACCAACGGGGGACAGGCATCCATTCCCCCCGTCATCCATTCCCCGATTTTCTACCCCAGAGCCAACACAGGAGAGCCAACACAGGGACAGCCATTCTAGCCGCGGATGACCACTGGTCGCAAATGATTGCCACACAACGACTTGCGACGGAGATCAGCTAACCCGGGTGGATGGCTGTCACCATTCGTCCCTTGTGCCTGCTCGATCAGATCAGCGAGCGTCGCCCGAGCGATGTAGAGGAAGTTGAGGTCGCGGCTTCGCGCGATATTTTGGTCAGCTTGTTAAAGATCAAAGTCACGCTTCGTCACTGCGCCGGCGTAGCCGACGTGGCATTTGTTAATGCTATTAGTCTCGCGATGGCAGTGATTTTGGGACGATCTTTTTGAACTTGGCGAGGTCAGTGATAGGGGTGTCGTGCTTATTTGGGTCGTTATTAAGGGGAGCACTTATTTTGGATCGAACGCTCAGCTAGCCTACTTTTTTGCCTTAGTCAGTCCGGCCCACAGTTTCCTAGCAGATGCCACATGCTCCGGGCGGTCTGCAGTGAATCGCTCGCGAGTCGCAACGAAGAGCGTGCCATGTCCAGCTATATCTTCGACTTCTGCATCAACCGGTAATGTCGAAGGTAAACCGTGGCGCTTTGATACGTAGATCATCCAGCCACTATGAAGTCGACCAACCCCTACGGCATATTCGGGAAAATCGAAAGTTAACTCCCTGTATTCGTCAGTAGTAACCACTCCATCATCGGGGTCTAGGTGTTCAACTATCACCTTGGAAATCGCTTGCATCGTAGCCAGATCGCACAAGCCAATATGTAACGAAGACTTGATCGGACCAATAATTAGCGTATTCGAAATTCGTTTCACATAACTCCCGATAAAGATTTCGACGCGCGTCGCGCTATTACACAGATGCACTCTGAACCCAAGATCAGGAATTGGCGCGCCGTCTATTTCATCGCAATTTCGTCCCGCAAGTAGCGCTTCGGTGAGTTGCGGAACGCGCGGGGTCTCAAGCAAGCGCATTCGCAACGATCGATCGACAACTTGCCAATTATCGAATTCCGATCTAACCTTTACCAAGTCGTCTAAGAGGCCGTCTATACGCAATGCACATTGCTGTACATCCTCACGACGAGCTGACCAATAGAACTGCAGCCAGTAAGACTGTTCCGGCATAAAGAGTCTCCACTTTATCGATTTTAAAATTTAGTTTTAAGCGGTTTAAACACCACTTCGATGTTAATGTTGTTCTTGTCAAACATTCTCTTTAGCGCCCGCTCAAAGTCTTTTTCGGCGACGATCCATCTCACTGGAACATCTCCAGCCGCTTTCAGCTGGCGTTGTGCTTGATCAAGCAGTTTAAGCCCAATGATTTCTGCACCACGTTGAGATTGAATACGGTTCAAATATCCCGGTCCCTTGGCGTCAATCAGTTTGCGCCCTCGAAAGGCGTCGAATTTGTACCCATTGTGTATGTACACCATGTTGTTGCGCATTCGGGTTACTTGGCGCTGATAGCGACGTGCAATCTTACTCATTGATTCGGGTATATAATATTCTCCGTTTTTTAACTTCGAGAATATGGATTTCAGTACCTTGCGGCCAGCATTATGCACCACAACCGCATCGACATCACCCGTCCCATCGTCGACAAAGTAGGTAGCCCCGTCGCTGACGGTCAGGTTGTGGACCGTGACTAAGCCCGCCACGTCGGTCACGCCGCCGATCGCTACCTCGCGTCCGTCGGCAAGTAACAGGTTTTGGCGGACGTAATTGACTAGCAATGCGGCGTCGACCCAACCGACTCCCACCACGAAAAACTCGTGATTGTCGGTAACCTGGATCGTTTCGGTGTTGCCGTTGACTTCGTAGCTAACCGCTTTCAGGCCATCGACCGTCCGGCTGCTAACCGCCGTGACCAGCTTGTACTCCGGCGGAGCTTCCGGGTTGAACTCATCCGTCGCGAGTACGACATCGCCGACCTGGATGTTCTCGATGGCGGTGGTTGTAAAATTGCCGCTTGCGTCAACACCGGTGACGACGCCCGTCCCATCCGCAAAGCTGTTGCCGGTGCCTCGATCGAGATTCGGCAGCAGGTACTCGATCTCCGGCGTTACCTCGTCGTCGCCGGCGCCGCTTTTCGCGCCGTTGGCGGCCGCTTGGTGGCCGGTAAGCGAGGTCGAGAGAGCCTGGCCCATTTCGCCGACGCCGTAGATCGTGCCAATGATCGGCACTGCCTCGATCGCATACGTGCGGGCGTCTTCGTAGTTGCCCCGCGCGAGGCTGATCGCCACGTTCAACAGGTCGGGGACCGTTTTGGCGAGTGGACCGAGGTACGGAATGAAGCCGATTACAAAGCCAATTCCTTCAATCACCGCCTGAATCTGATCCAACACGATTTCTTGTGCCTGCTCGATCAACTCAGCGAGCGTCGCCCTGGCGATGTACAGGAAGTTCCGGTCGCGGAAATCCTGGCCCTTTTCGCGAGCCTTGTCGGCCGCCTGTTTTTGTTCTTCCTGGATTTCTTTATTTTCTTCGCGGGCGTCTGTCAGCGAGCTGACTGCGTGGGCGAGAGGGTTCGGGTGTGGGGGCGAGCCCTGCGGTGGCGCCCGGCCCCCTCACCCCGACCCTCTCTCCCAAAATTGTTGCGATTCAATCCAAACACCAAAGTCTCGCTTGGCGACGCAACAATTTGGGGGAGAGGGAGCACAGGGAATACGCCATACCCATAATAGTGACGCTCACGCGCTCATCGCCGCATCGGCGAGTTGGGCCTGGGTGCCGGTCGAAGTGCGGCGCAGATCGACGCGGAGGCTGTCGGCGGCACGTGGCGACCGACTTTGTGCGACAAATCAACGCGAAACGGTGATAAGATGTCGCCGCTATGGGGTGTTGTCGAAAGACTTCACCGCCTTGCGGTCGCGGTCGAGCCAGCTCGTGGCGTTGGTATCGATCTGGTCGGTGCGGGCAGGCTGGTCGGCGTGAGAACGGACCGCATGGGCGGCACTGGTACGCCGCGCCATGTTGCTGTTGGCATCGCCTTCGCCAGCAGCGAATTAGAATGACGTAGAGTCAGGGTTGCGATTCCTCCGCTACATTCCCACTGTTGCGCGGAGGCCGAAGACGACAGCCGTGTCGTTGCTTTGGTCGGCTGGTTCGACAACCTGGAGGTCGGCGGTCAGTTTCATCATCTTGCCGACAGCGGCCGTGTAGTAGAGTTCGACACCCTGCACGTCGTCGAGCGTAACGATCGGGCTTAAGAGGTTTGTGAGGTCGTTGCTCAGGCCGGTGTAGAAGTAACCGACTCCCAGCGAATCGTGCGGGCGGCGGTCGTTAAGTCCGGTGGCCTGAATGGCGAGGTTCGTCGACCACGCGAAAGGACTTGTCGTTTCGTCGGAGAAGCCCGACTGGCTGAAGAAGGCGACGTTCCGCTGTTTGTTGCAGCGGTCGACCCACAGCGTTTGTTCGGCCACATAGAGCAGCGTGTAGGCGCCACCGACTTGCTCGGCGACGATGCCTTCGCCCGGGATGAAAGCGAAGCCGGTGCGGTCGAGGGTCGTGAACTCGCCCGTCGACCAGACACCGCCGAACATGTGAGAGCCGGGCAGGCCGGCGAAGTTGGTGAAGAAGCGATGGAAGGCCATGATGTTGGCCCCATTGTCGAACAGTTCGTCAAAGCCTGTGGTGGTGGTGATGTCGTTGGTGTCGTAGACCATCAGGCCCGATTGCACTTGGGTGCCGCGCAGTTTGAGTGCTCCGGCGCCATTGAACGACAGGGGTGCCACGCGGGCGACGGAAATCGGGATGACCATCGCCGTATTCATGAAGCCGTTGACGCCGCGACCCGTTTGGGGATAGAGAGTGTAGAACAGGTCGAGGGCGTTGAACTTGCCCCAAGTGAGTTGCAGGTCTTGGCTGAGTGCCTGAGTGAAGGTGAATCCAGTGAGGGCGGTGTCGTGTTCGCCAGGGTTTGGGTAGAGCATGGCGACGTTCACGGGGGAGAAGCCAACCGCTTGGTTGTTGACGTCTTGGCCGAAGCGTGTCTCGGCGTGGATGGTGAGGGTCATCCCTTGCCAGAGGCCGAGTTTGGTGCTGTCGAGAATGAGGAACTGGTCGACTTTGCCACCGTACTCGAACTCCTCGTCTACGCCGCCGCTGGTGACTCCTTGATAAAACTGTGGAACGACGACGGCATAGGTGACACCGCTTTCCGCCATCGACTTGGCAAGCATGGTGAGCCGTTGGGTTAGCTCGTCGCTGAGGCTCATTTGGCACTGGCAACGGCCTGTATTGCAGTGCTGGCAATACGGGGCTGGTGAATCGCAATTAGCGCAGGCATCGACATCGGCATCGAAGTAAGCGTCGCTAGCAGGCATGGAAATCGCGGAGGGGTACTGAAGATCGCCTTCCCAAGACTGTCCGGCTGCGTAATGGGCGAATAAGGCGAGC
>JBGSWC010000348.1:0-5908 GCA_041752635.1 Pirellulales bacterium
TCGGCGAGCAGGTTGTCTTCGACCGTCATGGCCCGCAGGATTTCGCCATCGGCCTCGGCGGCCGATTCCACTTCACCCGGCGGCGCGAGAATCTCGGCCGACTCGAGTCCTCTGACCGTGCGAACGACCACCCGCATACCGCGCGGGTATCGCACCCGGTCGCGCGAGGCAAACCGGCCGACGAGTCCCATGGCTCCGACGCGCGCGAGGTGATTCATAGCAAACGTGGTTGGGGCATGAGGGCAAGGGGATGGGGCAAAGCAAGCGAGCCATTGGTATTGTTCACCAACGTTCTTTAGCTAATCTCTCACGATGGTCCGCCCGCTGGCAAGGTGCAGTCGGGGGTTGCTGTCGAAACGGGGGGCAACGAAAATGGCGGATCAGATGAAATCCGACGCCGAGCGACACTTTCAATGACTGCATTATCTGCTGTAGAGACCCAAGCGAACATTCGCTGGCAACGACTGGCTGACAAATCGCTGGCGGGCGAGCTGCTCTCGGCCGATGAAGCCGAGTCGGTGCTGCAATCGTCCGACGACGAACTGCTCGGCCTGCTCGATGCGGCCTATCGTGTGCGTCGCCACTATTTCGGCAATCAGGTGCAGCTCTACCTGCTCATGAATGCCAAGAGCGGGCTTTGTCCTGAGGATTGTGGCTATTGTTCGCAGTCGAAGGTGAGCGAAGCCGAGATTCCGAAATACAACCTACTGAGTCGCGACAAGTTACTCGATGGGGCCCGCGTGGCGGCTGAGCGACAGGCGAAGACTTATTGTATTGTCATTTCGGCACGCGGGCCGAGCGAGCGCGAAATCGCGGCGGTCGAACAAATCGTGCCGCAAATCAAGCAGCAATACGACCTGAAGATTTGTGCCTGCCTCGGATTGCTCACGCCCGATCAAGCCAACCGGCTTGCCGCGTGCGGAGTCGATCGGGTGAACCATAATCTCAACACTTCGGAAGGACACTACGAAGAAATCTGCACGACGCACACCTATAAAGATCGCGTTGACACGCTCCACGCGGTCAAAAGCGCAGGCATGGAAATGTGCTCGGGGGGCATCATCGGCATGGGCGAGTCGCCTCGCGATGTGGCGAACATGGCGATTGAACTTCGTGACCTGGGTGTCCATTCGATTCCGGTGAATTTTCTGAATCCGATCGACGGCACGCCACTGGCTGGTCCGAGTCCGCTAACACCACAATACTGCCTGAAAGTGCTGGCAATGTTTCGGCTCGTGAATCCCGACCGCGAAATTCGCATTGCCGGTGGTCGTGAAATGCACCTGCGGAGCTTGCAACCACTCGGGCTGTATGCGGCCAACAGCATCTTTGTGGGCGACTATCTCACCACAAAAGGCCAAGAGCCCGAAGCCGACTACGCGATGCTCCGTGATTTGGGGTTCGAAGTAGTGCGGAATGGTTAGAAACTAGGGTCAAGAGTCAAGGCGAAGACTCCTGAGCAGCTCGTTGACGAGCGGATAGCGGACCGCTGAATGCCGACGGCCTTGCTCTCCAATCCGCTAAAATCGAAAGAATCGTCACAAATCATTCAAGTGGCGTGCACGGCAAGGTCGATGGGCAATGAAGGCGAGCGGCTGCGCGGGATCGCGCGTGCCAGCACTGCCAGCGTGAATTTGACCTCCCCGATGCAAGGATGCCCCCATGACCAGCCGGTTGATGCCGACGCTTGTCCTCGTCGCCAGCAGTCTGTTTGTGAACTGGGCTCAAGCCCAGAGTGACGACGAGCGGCCTCGTAGCCTGGGCTATCGCTTGGCAGAACTGCGGCGTAGCTGGTCGAGTGATGCGACGATGGAAGTCGAAGCGCCACCTCAGCAGTCGATTGCAACGACCGACGACGAATCGGGTCGCGGCTATTTGGCAATCGCGGCCGAATCGATGCGCAATACTTTGCCGCGAGTGAATCCTCGCAACCTGATCGGATCCGCCAACGAATCAAATCCGACCACCTCCTCGGCGGAGCAAGATTACAGCTATGCCTCGGGCGCGACAACCGGTCGATCGCGAACACGCCCAGGAAGCCGCGCCGGTCGCTACACGACAACCAACGACGTTGCGCTCGATCTCGGAGCATCGCCGCGGGTGGCGATGCGGACCGACGGTGCCGCGAAAAGTGCCGCGACAAGTACCGAGCCGACCACGACCACACCGAGTTCCACATCGAGTACTAGGCCACAAGGTCCCTTCGGCATTGTGACCACGCCAGGCAGCGAGCGCGCGGGCAGCATCCTTGGCGGAACCGGTGGGCCAACAGAATCGACCAATCGGGCAGCCAGTGTTGCCGAAAGCGAAGCAATCGCGCAGCGTCGCAGTGAGCAAGCGGCGGCCCAATTGCGGCGTGACCTGATTAGCTCAGGGGCCGACTCACGCGACACCACTGGCCTGGGTTTCAGCGACAAGACCGCCCCGCTCACACTTGTCGCGCCCACGACGAAGAGCTATCGCTCGGCGGCCGAAGCCGCGCAAATGGCGAGCCAGCCAGAGGCGACGACCAAGCCGCCGAAGAGGGATGCGACAATCGCGACGAAACCGCTCGGCCCAGCGACGGTCGGAATCTCGGCCGCGTTGGCTCAGCAATTTGCGGCGCTCGGCGCTATCGAAATTACGGCCGACGATGCGGCCGTGGCGACTCCTCCGATCGCATCGCCGTTTGTGATGTCGAACGGTTCGTCCGACGCGCGGCAAGCGTTTGCCGCGGCCGACCGATCACCGTCGGATGGAATCGCTATGCCACAGCCGGTCGCGACCACTCCTCAGCCAACAATTGCGTCGGGTGCGACGCTCGTGAGCACGAACTTGCCGCTGCTGGCGACCAGTGTCGTCGGGCCACGCCAGATCATGGTCGGTCACGAATCGACTTACACAGTGCGGCTCGAAAATCGCGGGCGGGGCATTGCCGACGAAGTCGTCACGACTATTTCGATACCCGATTGGGCGAATGTCGTTCGTAGCAATCCGACCGACGGAGTGCTCACGCCCAGGGTCGGAGGTATCGACTGGCAGATCGAACAACTCGCGGGCCAAAGCCATCAATCGGTCGAGCTGGTGCTCATACCGAACGCGGCGCGTGCTATCGAGCTGGGCGTCGCGGCGCGTCACAAGCCAGTTGGAACCACGACGCTTGTCGAAGTTCAAGAACCAAAACTCGAAATGGTTGTGAGCGGCCCCGACGAAGTTTTTTTCGGTCGTTCTCAAGCCTATCGATTGACCATCAGCAATCCAGGCACCGGCGCCGCAACCAACATCCGCATCGGTATCATTCCGCCTGGTCAGGCTGTTGCTACGGGAACTTACCGCATCGAGCGGCTGACACCAGGCGAAACGAAGACTGTTGATTTTGACATGATCGCCCGCGAAGCGGGCGAGATTGCCGTGCGGGCGACAGCCGAAGCCGATGGCAGCCTCACGGCCACCGCTGAGCAATCGATCTTCTGCCGTAAGGCCGAACTCGAACTCGATTGGCGTGGGCCCGATCGCAAGTACGCGGGCACGCCAGCGACTTATTATTTTCGCATTCGCAACCCAGGCACGGCTGCCGCCGAGCGAACGACGCTCAGCATTGCCTTGCCGCCCGGCTTTGAAATGCAAGGGGCTTCGGACGGTGCCCAGCATGACGGACCAGGACGCCGTGTTGTCTGGCCGATTGGCGCGGTCGAACCGGGGGGCGAGCGGTTCTTCGAGCTCACTGGCGTCGTCAACGAGCCAGGCACTAACGAATTCGAAATGACGGCCGCCACCGAGTCGAACGAAGCGATCGATCGCAAGACGGGCACAACCGACGTCGTCGCCGTGGCCGATCTTAAACTGCAAATCGCCGACCCCAAGGGTCCGCTGCCTGTGGGTCGCGAAGTCGAGTACGAAATCACTGTCACCAATCGGGGGCGCAGCGCCGCGGGCAACGTCGAAATCGTCGCGCTCTTCTCCGAAGGTATTGAGCCGATCAGCGTCGAAGGCGCGACGGCAACCATCGCCAATGGTCGCGTTGGTTTTCCGGCACTACCAGTGATGGAGCCTGGCGGCGAGACGAAATTTCGCATCAAGGCCAAAAGTCTGTCGGCCGGAACTCACCTGTTTCGCGCCGAAGTGCTGTGCAGCGAACTCGATATCAAGTTGGCCGCCGAAGAGTCGACACAGTTCTATATCGACGAGAATCCCACTCTGGACGACTCACAGGATGACTCCGTCGCGCCCAATCTGTCGCTGGGGGGGCGCTATTCGCCGGGTCGGTAAGCGGGGCACAACTTCGCAACCTGTGCTAGCTGTCGTGCCAGCCGGTCTATGTCAACCGCCGCTGGCCGCTATACTCCGCCCGCAATGTTGCCAACAAGAAACTTAACTAGCCAGCCCGTTGGCTCGCGGCTGCCGCTGTTGCGGCTGGGGTGGGTTGCTGCGCTGCTGTTTTGTGTGGGGTGCGGCACGACGCGGACCACCGACTCGGGTCGAACCGCCACCGAGCAGTTGCTCATCAGCGACGCCATCGACCGGGCAGTCGACTCGATCAATTTGCAAATTCTCGCTGGCCAGACGGTTTTTCTCGACGACGGGCTCGTTAAGCAAATGATCGACAGCGAGTACCTCGTTGGTTCGGTGAGGCAGCAATTGCTGGCCAACGGCTGTGTGCTCAAAGACGCGCGGAGCGAGGCCGACTATGTTGTCGAGCTGCGGGCGGGCGCCATCGGCACCGACCGCAATGATCTGCTGTTCGGCATTCCCGCGTTTCAAGTCCCGCAGGTTGTGCCACTGGCGGCTACGGTGCCTTCAGCGATTCCCGAAATTCCCTTTGCCAAACGAAGCCAACAGCGTGGCGTGGCGAAGATCGCCCTGTATGCCTACGAACAAAAAACGGGCGAACCGGTCTGGCAATCGGGTCTAGCGATGCAGCAAAGTACCGCTAGCAACATTTGGATTTTCGGCACCGGACCCTATCAAAAGGGGAGCATCTACACCGGCACCAAGTTGGCCGGTGGCAGCCTCATCAATCCGCTCTCGACTGAGGAAGACGACGTCGAACCGGTCCGCATCGCCAGCGAGGCCGTTTTTCAATGGCCCGACCTTCCCTCGCGGCGGAGTCGAGAGATCGCCAACAGCCTTCCCGATCCCTCGGCCGAAATCGAACAAGCCGATCACGAGGAGTGAGGTCGATCGTGGCGACGACATTCGGGGGAGCAATGGGCAATAAATGGACCAGCCAGCTCCGCCGGGGGTTTTATGCCCCCAGTTAAGATGGCTGGCACCGTAATCCACCGTAATCCGTGGGATTCTTGCAAAAACACTGCTTCGACCGTAGCGATCACGTCGATCTTGCCGATAGAAACACACGGCTCACTCGATCATCGGGAGGCTAGTGTCGTAGTTGAACCAGCGTGGATTGGGCTGACCGAGAAACCAGAGTGCGGGTCGGGATTCAACGAGGGGTCCGATGTCCGTGCCCAAAATCAGCCTTAAATTGCCCTGCCGGGCAGTTCCACTGGTTATTGTTGAGAGTTGGTTGTTGATCGTCGCAGTGGTCGCAATCGGCTTTTCGGAGATGGCATCGGGTGAAGCCCCGCTTTCCGCTTCAGTCGACGAAGATGCTAGCTCCTTTCTGCTCTTCAATTCGCCTGGTCAAACGTGGGAACCCTTGCCAGTTGCGGAGCTCGACGACTTGAAGCTTCGTCTGGATGCCCTAGAGCAGGCCGTGGGAAAATACGGCGTGGGGGAGGCGATCGTCAAAGAACCAGAGCGCGAGTCGGACGACAAATGGAACGTGAAACTCGGCGGGCACGTGCAACTCGACTACATCACTTGGTCTGACGCCGATCCGGCCATCGTCGATGCCGAGAACTATTTCAACTATCGACGACTGCGACTGGTAGCGGACGGCACCGGATACAAGCAATTCGACTTCCGG
>JBGSWC010000349.1:0-13271 GCA_041752635.1 Pirellulales bacterium
GCCGGTGGGCAAAACCGATGTGGCTCATAGTTTGGTGCAGCTTACCGCGATGCTGAAACACGAAAGTCTTGTGATGGTCTTTAGCGACTTGATGGACGAACCTGAGAACACGATTAAAGCGCTCCGTGGACTACGGCACGGCGGGCACGATGTGATTTTGTTTCACGTGATGGACGAAGCCGAGGTAAAGTTCCCGTTCTCGGGACTTGTCGAACTCGAAGATCCCGAAAACGACGAGCGATTGGAGGTCGATGCTGATAGTTTTCGTGCCGACTACCTGGCCGAAGTCGAGCAGTTTCGTGACAATTATCGCCGCGAATCGCAAAAGAGCGGTATCGACTACGTGCCACTCGACACGAGCATGCCATTCGACCGGGCTTTGACGGAATACCTCGCCACGCGAAGAATGCGGAGTTAAGTCGACCCTCGCCCCAGCCGGGGCGAAGTAGTGAACTCGCGTTCGCTGAGTTATTCCGCATTCCGAACTCCCCAATCCGCATTTCCCTAAGTGTCTTTCCTCAACCTCACCCTACTTGCCGGCGTTCTCGCAATCGCGATCCCCATCGCGCTTCACCTCATTATGCGCCGCGAGCCGCAGCGATTGGAGTTTCCCGCGCTGCGATTCGTGAGGCAAAGGCAACAGACCAATCAGCGGCGGCTACGACTTCGGCATTGGCTGTTGCTCGCATTGCGGTGCGGGGTGCTCGCGCTGTTGGCGATGGCGCTCGCGCGGCCTGTGCTATGGGGCGACGGATTGCGAGGCAAGCCGAACACCGACACGGCCATCGGATTCGTCGTCGACAACTCGCTGGGGATGACTTACCAACAAGACGGCAGCACCCGGCTTGACGAGGCGCTCGACGAAGCAACGTGGCTGGTCGAACAGTTGCCCGCAAACGCGCTCGCCACGGTCGTCGATCGCAGCACACAGCGTTCGCCGCGGCTGGGTGATCGCGATGCGGCGATGCTTCGTCTCGAACGCATCGCCCCGGCGACACCACGCCGGTCGCTAGCCGAGGCGACCAGCGAAGTAATTGGCATCCTATCCGAAACGTCGGGCGCAACGCCATCGGTCTATGTCTTCACCGATCAGTCGAAAGCGAATTTCGACGAGCCTTCGCTCGACACGCTGGCCGAGGCCCTCGAGAAACTGCCAAATGCCAAAATCCATTTTGTCGATGTCGGCGTGAACGCGCCTCGCAATCGCGGGCTCACCACCCTAGAACTTTCGACTGAACGCCCGAGCGCGGGCGAACCGCTGACAATTCGTACGGGCGTTTACGGCACCACCGAGGGAGACACGGCGTCGAGCGTCGAAGTGTGGCTTGCCGAGCGGGGAAGCGAACCAACTAAGCGGGCCGATAAACCGGCGAGCGAGACCCTTGAGTTCACACTCGCCGGGCTGGCTGCGGGGGTTCATCAAGGTTTTATCAGACTGATGTCGACGGATGCACTGCCGAACGACAACACACGATATTTCACCGTCGAAGTAGTCGAGCCGCCGACGGTGTTGCTCGTAGAGGCCGAGCCGGGGGGGGCGATATTTGTCAGCGAAGCGCTCGCCCCTTCGGCGCTGGCGGGTGTCATTGCACCCCGATTCATTTGCGAGACAGTGACCGTCGGCCGCTTGCGAGTCGATGAGATCAACGAGTTCGATGCCGTGGTGCTGCTCGATCCGCCACCGCTGGCCGAGAGCACCTGGCGAGCCTTGGCCGAGTACGCACAGTCGGGTGGCGGCGTGGCCGTTTGTCTCGGTGGCGAGTCGGTCGGCAAGCTGGCCGAGATGAATTCGACGGCCGCGCAGCTCGTGCTGCCGGGCAAGCTGAAATGGACCAGCCGTACGCCGCGCTACTTGCAGCCACGTAGCTACGAGCATCCGATCCTGCGCGAACTCGCGGACGTTGCGGGCGAGACGCCTTGGCCATTGTTTCCGGTGTTTCAAGCGTGGCAGTTCGATTCGCTTGATAGCGCAGCGAGCATTGTTAGCTACTTTGCCGACGGGTCGCCTGCGATCGTCGAGCAAACGCTGGGTAGTGGCCGCGTGGTTGTTGTGACGACTCCATTCTCCGATCGCGCGACGGCCAGTGCCTGGAACCTGTTGCCCACAAACCCCGAGCCGTGGCCGTTTCTCGCGCTCGTGAATGGGCTGGCCGACTATCTGGTCGGTACCGCGACCCATCCACTCAACTACACAGCCGGTCAGAGCGTCGTGTTGCCACTCCCCCGGCGGAGCGACTTGTCGAGCTTCGTGCTGACGCCCCCCGAGGGCGAACCGCTGGTGCAATCGCTCGACCCCATGGCCCGCGACATCGTGCTGAGCGTCACAAGCGAAGTGGGCAACTACCGCGTCACGTCGGGGGGCACACAAAGTCAATTTGAGCGGGGCTTTAGCACCAACGTCGACGACTCAGCGGGCCGACTCGAGCGCGCGGACTTTAGCGACATCGAGAGTCGCCTGGGCCGCGACCGAGTGACGCGGGCCAGCTCGCGGAGCGATATTTCGAGTACCATCGACCTTGCCGCTACTGGTCGTGAGTTGTTTCCTTGGATCATCACCTGCGTCGCGCTAATGCTGGCGGCCGAACAAATTTTGGCGAATCGGTTTTATGCGTCTTCGCCGAGCAGGACGGGGGTTGGGGGAAGGGGAAGGGGGAGCGATGATTGATTAACGCGTTGTCCGATGAGACGTAGTTCATCGGCTATTGAAGCTCCACGTTCCAGTCCCATTTCCCGAAGCCTGTCTCCCCCTGCTGATGCAACTCGACTTTCATCCCGTTGGCGGACCTTGGCTGGTGGCTCTCGCCGCGACAGTGCTCTTTGCGCTGCTCGGGCTCGCGCCGCGGCATGTGAAGTTGCCTTGGGGGCGGGCGCTCGTGTTACGAACGCTGCGGCTGCTGGCGGTCGTGTTGGTCGTACTGGCAATGCTCAGACCGACGCTCAAGTACACCGAGACGCGGTCGGTCGAGACGACGATGCTGGTGCTCGTCGATGCGTCGCGGAGTATGCAGGTCGCCGACTCGCTGGGTGGCCTGAGCCGCTGGGATTCGCTCAAGCAAATGTTGAGTGACGCATCGAGCGACTTCGCACGGCTGGCCGAAAAATCAAAGGTCAAGTTCGTCGAATTCACCGACACGACGCGCCAACTGACAAGCGAAGCGGTGTTGCCGACACTCGCCGAGTTGCCGACCGGCGATCAATCGGCGATTGGAGCCGCGCTGGCCGATGTGCTCGACGGCGACGAGCGGCTCATCGGTGTGATGCTGCTCAGCGACGGCTCGCAACGGGCCATCACGCCCCGCGATGCAGTACCGCAGCTCGTCGCCCGGCAACTCGCCGCCGAGCAAGTGCCACTCTACACATTTACTTTCGGACAGTCGGGCGGCAGCGAACGGGCCGACCTCGCCATCGAAGACTTAGTGGTAAGCGATACGTTGTTCGCTGCCGCACCGGCGAGCGTCAATGGCCAACTGCGAAGCGATGGCTACCTGAATCAACCAGTGCAAGTGCAACTCGAATGGGAGAACGTCGACGGCGAAATGGAAGTCGTCGCCGCCAAACAGCCGACGCCGCTTGAAGCCTCGGCACGAATTCCCCTTTCACTTTCGCACACGCCGCGCACCCCGGGTGAATACAAAGTGACGCTGCGAGCCGTGTCGCCCGCGGGCGAACTGGTGACCACGAACAACGAGGCGAGCACATTCGTCACGGTCCGCGAGGGGGGCATTAATATATTGTTTCTGAGCGGTGCCAAGCAAATCGGTGGCCGTGCCGGTGGACGCGAGCAACGGTTCGTGCGCGACACGCTGGCCACATCGCCCGATATGCTGGTGACGCATCGCGTTGTCGACTACGCACCGGCCGAAATCGATTTACAAAGCGAGTTGGTTCCCGACCGCTGGGATGTCGTGGTGCTCGACGATGTCGACACGTTGGGTTTGAATGCCGCGTCGTGGCGGGCGATGGCCGAGATGGTGAAGCAAGGAACCGGGCTCATTATGCTCGGCGGTTATCACAGTTTTGGACCGGGTGGTTTTCGTACGAATCCGGTCGGTGATTTGCTGCCTATCGAAATCGGCATTGCCGAGCGGCAGCAGTTTGGCGAAGCGATTCGCGACGATGTACAGCTTCCCCCCCCGGTGCCGATGGTGCCGACGCAGCTTGGGTTATCGCACCCAGTGCTGCAAATCGCCGCCGACGACGAGTTGCAGGCGACGTGGCAATCGCTTCCGCCACTCGATGGGGCCAATGCCTTTTCGCCGACGGGGCTCAAGCCGAATGCGCTCGTGCTCACACAAACCCAAGGCCCCCGCCCGCGACCGCTGCTCGTAGCTGGGCAGAGTGGGAATGGTCGCGTGATGGCGCTGGCGGGTGATTCGACGTGGCGGTGGCAGATGCAAGGCAAAGACGATCCGTTTCGTCGCTTTTGGCGACAGATGATGCTGTGGCTCGCGAAGAAAGACACTCGCGAACAAGGGCGCGCTTACATCGAACTCGCTTCGAGGCGAGTCTCGCGCGGGGGGCTACTGGAACTTGAGGTCGGGTTCGACCGTCCCGAGTCGGACCAAACGAGCGACCTCTCTTTTGATGCTACGATTACGTCGCCCGACGGAGCGACCCAATCGCTCAACACCACAACCGCCGGGGTCGACCGCCGAGCGGCAAATTACGCGGCGCTCGGCACGCCCGGCGATTATCTTGTGGAAGTCAAAGTGTCTGCCGGCGGCGAATTGCTCGACACAGCTAGCGCGCGATTCCTGGTGCCCGACGAAGACCTAGAACTCGATCGGCCCGCCGCAGACCCGGGGCTGATGGCCCAACTCGCTACGACCACCGCCGCCGCCGGTGGCCAGGCACTCGCCCCCGAAGAACTGAGTAAACTCATTCGCGAGCTGGCCGACCAACCGGTCGAAACGACCGAAGATGTGCTCGCACGTGTCACTTACTGGGACAAGTGGCCTTTCTTTCTGACATTCGTGGCTGTCGTTTCGACCGAGTGGTGGCTCCGCAAGCGTTGGGGGTTGGTTTGAGGGCGGAAGGATGAAGGATGAAGGGGCCTGCAGTAGCCGATAGGCCACTGGGTTGTGAAAAAATGGGACTGGCTCCGCACTGATTGGGGTTGGTGCTACGAAGAAGTGTATCGTGCGGTGCCGGTCCCACTTTTTCACACGTCGGAGTTGGTCGCCTCGTCGCTTTCGATCGCCAGTCGGATTCTCTGGGCCGCGGCTACTGGATCGACGGTGCAGAGATACATTCCGCTGGCCAGTTCAAATCCCGCGAAGGTGGCTGTGCGGGGGACGATTTCGAGTCGCCAGTGCAGCGCGCGTTCATTGGGCTGTGTGACGAGTAGCACGTTATAGCCCTCGCCCGGAAGTAGATATTCGATTGTCGTTAGCAAACTTCTGAGTTTTTCGGTAAACCTTTGTCGCGCCGACTCGTTCACTAAGTACGTGGCGAAGCAGCCGGCGTGTTCGCGGGGAACAAGCCACGTCTCATAGGCCTGTCGACTCGCAGCGGGGCAAAAGACAATCCAGTCGTCGTCGACAAACACGACTCGATCGCTCGTACGTTCTCGTTCGATTAAGTCACACGTCGCGCAGCGGCCGCTCGCGCTGAACTGGTGGCGGAGCCGCTCGCGCTCGCGTTGCATGTACGGCGGCACCATTGGCATCGCGATCGCTTGGCTGTGGATGTGTGTGAGCGACGCCCCGCCGGCTTCGCCGACGTTTTTGAACAGCGAGTGGTAATTGAACTCGTCGTGAGCCACGTAGTCAGCCAGCCTCGCCTGCCACGCCAAGACGAGCCCGGTCCATTCGTCGACCACGAGCTGTCTCATCCACGCGCAATGCCGTGGCGACTCGACAAATACTTCGTGAATGCCATAGGGATCGCCGGCGTCGTTTGGCATCGCGCAAATCGCGGGATACTTATTCGCCACAACGCGAGTAGTCCATTCGCGTGCCCCCGCTGGCCATTGCCAGCGAGTCGCGGAGGTCGTGTGTTCATTGCCGAGGCAAAAAGGGCAATCAGAGCGATACGATACGTCGACGTTGATGGCGGCGGGCCGAGCGAAATCGTAGGGTCGCCCGGCGCGATCGGTGGCCAACAACACTTGCCGGCCGGTGAGTGGTTCGACGCGCAGCTCAGACATTCAATCGCACCCCCATCGCTTCGTATTCTCGCAAGACAACACTCGCACGGCCCGACCGGCGTGGCTAAACCAGATTTACCCGTTCGAGCGTGTCGCGGTAGAGTTGGCTATACTGCCTCGCGCTGTTGGCCCAGCTCCAATCTTGTCGCATGCCGGTGCTGACGATTTGGCGCCAGGTCGCCTCCTCGTGATAGGCTGCGAGAGCTCGATCAACCGCTCCCAGCAATGCATCGGCCGAGTAATCGGCGAAACTGAACCCGCTGGCGGTGCGATTGGCGAGCGTCTCGCGTGTGGTGTCGGTAATCGTATCGGCGAGGCCCCCCGTGCTGCGGACGATTGGCACCGTCCCGTATCGCAAGCTGTACATTTGATTGAGCCCACACGGCTCGTAGCGGCTCGGCATCACGAACATGTCGGCCCCGGCTTCGATGCGATGGGCGAGGTCGTTCGAGAACTCGAGTCGCACGGCAACGCGGTCAGGGAATCGCGCGGCCAATTCGCTCAGCAGCTCGTGATAGTGGGGTTCGCCCGTGCCGAGAATGGCCCACTGCACCCCGCCACGTTCGGCAGTTTGCGGAATGACCTTCGCCAGCAGATCAAACCCTTTTTGATCGGCCAGCCGGCCGACAATCGCGAGCAGGGGTGTGCCCGATGCCTGGGGCAGATTCATTTCGCGCTGCAGTGCCGCTTTACACAGCGGTTTGCCTTCACAATAGTTATCGGCATTGAAAGTGGCCGCGAGCCGGCGGTCGGTTTCGGGGTTCCACTCGTTGTAGTCGACGCCGTTGATGATGCCATGCAGGTCGTCGGCCCGGTGACGCAACACCCCTTCGAGCCCACAGCCAAGCTCGGCCGACTGAATTTCTTTGGCGTACGTCGGGCTAACAGTGGTCAGCGAATCGGCAAACGACAGGCCCGACTTCATGAAGTTGAGCTGGCCATAGAACTCGAGTTGCTCGTGATTGAAGTAGCTCCAATCGAGCCCGGTCAGCGGCATGTCGAGATGCCAAAAGCTGCCCTGGTAAGCAAGGTTATGAATCGTGAAGACCGACGCCACGCGTTCTAGCGAAGCCGCCGCACCGTCGAGAACTTTCAGATAAACGGGCAGCAGCCCCGTTTGCCAGTCGTGGCAATGCACGAGCTGAGTATCGGGGGCGAAGCGATCGATCGCTTCGAGCACAGCGCGACAGAAGAAAACAAATCGCTCGCAGTTATCGGAATAATCGGCACCACTCTGCCGATAAAGCTCGGGCCGATCGTAGTAATGATGTTGCTCGACCAAATAGACGGGCACGCCCGAGCCGGGCAGGTGACTCTTGAGAAATCGCCCGGCAACATCGCGACCACCGATCTCGATCGAAAAGTGCTCGTTGGTGGGCTCAATGGTTTGTCCGCTGTCGAGCGCCCGGCGAAACGCCGGTATTACGAGCATCACTTCGTGCCCCAGCTTGGCAAGCTCGATGGGCAACGCCCCACAGACGTCTCCCAATCCCCCGGTCTTGCAAAACGGCACCGCTTCGGTGGCGGCAAACAGAATTTTCACGACGGCCAGTCCTCAATGAAGTCGAAGCACGGGAAGCCCCCCAGCATAACACGATCGGCACAACTTCGCTGGATGGTAAAGTCGCGAGCATTTCGCCTGCGCAATCGGTATAAGTGGGGTAGGCGGTGGGCAGTGGGCAGTGGGCAGTGGGCGGTGTGTTGGTCTTGTCGAAGTGATCATTTGCGAACCGCTCAGTATCGTTACGATGGTTCGAGGTGCGCAGGCGAGTTCGATTAGTCGGCTAGCGACCTTGCCAAACCTCGGATCAATCGCCCAGTCTGCCCGGCGATATCAAGTATCTGACTTAGCTCCGATTCGGGAAGATAACCAAGCCGATTCGCAAGCCGGAGCTGTGTTTCGGCTTCGCGAAGTGAGCCGTGAGCAATTGACAAGAATCGTCGGAAGTCGGCTTTGGTAAATCGACCCTCGCCTTCGGCAATATTCGACGGAACCGACACGGCCGAGCGGCGTAACTGTGCGGTAATCGAGAACCGTTCGTCGGGTGGGAATTGGCGGGTCAGTTCGTAAACATTTTCGGCAAACTCCATCGCAAGTTACCATGCGTGCAAATCCTCGTAGTTCTTCGCACCCATGTCATTCCCTTCACAGTTGGATTTAAGCTACCGACTCAAAAGCAAGCCTTCGCAACTTTGTGACCGCCCACCGCCCACCGCATTCCGCCCACTTCCTGCTCACTGATTCAGCGAATACAAAATCACATTCAGCCCCAGCCGGGCTGCGTCTTGGCGGGTGTAGCCGCGGCATTCGACCGCTTCGTGGTTTTCGAGTGCGCAGCTCATGTCGAGTGGCGAGAAGACGACGCCCCAACGGTCGCCGATGCGTATGCCTTCCATTTGAGGCGGGATTTTTCGGACCCGTGTGGCAACGGCTTGCTCGCCGCTGCGCGGCTGGGGATCGCGAACGCTCACCTGCTGAACGTCGTAGCCGCCAAATTTGCTGGTCCAGAGCGGATCATTCGCGGGAATTTTTTCGAGCTGTTTATCGGCGAACGTCAGGCTCAGCTCGCGGCGCAGCGCTTTGCCGAAGGCGTCGCTGGCGCAAATCGAATCGGCCAACAGGGTTCCGCCCCGCAGGATGAACGTGCGGAGATTGTCGCGCTCGCGAGGTGTAAATCGAAAGTCGTGACGTCCGTGCATAAAGACCATGTGCTGGTCCATGAGCTCGTCGCTGGCGACTTTGATGACTTCGTCGCGGGCGGTGATGCGAAGCTTAATTTCGCCCTGCGACGCCGTGCGCACGAGGTTAGCGAGCGCACCCGGCGCATCGTCGCAGCCGCCGCCGTGGCTTAGTTTGGCCAGCTCGATCGTACCACGACCTCTCACCCGATTGGCGTCGTCGGCCGCGAAGTTATCGACAAAGCTTTGTTCTTTGCCTTTCGGCTCGCGATTGGTGGCGTAAGTGAGTACGTTGATGCCAATCGTATTGGCGTCATCGATCTGTTGTTGCACCGACTTTGGATATTGTGCGCGTCGTCCCGGCGTGTCGAGTTCCCAATAGCACGACAGGTCTTTTTCGCAGAACACGACGCAAGTGCGGCAACCATATTCGACCCCCCACAGTGTGCCGGCGTAGGGAGACTCGGGGCGTGTGATTTGTTCCATTCGCCAAATCGGATGAGCGGGGCGAAGCTGCCGCAATTTGTACTCGGGCTCGGGAAAAACCTTTGCCATCAAGTCGCGAAATCCTTTGTTGAACGCGGCCGAATCGCTGCAACACGATTCGGCAAAAATAAATCCGCCACGGTCGATGTAGTCGCGCAGCTTGGTTGCCTGAGCATCGAGCTGGGGTAGGTCGCTTCCGCTGATGTACAGCACCGGTGCTTGCAACAGGTCTTCGACGCTGGCATTTTTGGGATCGATTGTCTGCCAAGTAAGGCTGAGCCCCCAAGCCTCTTCGGCATAGTGAGTGAGATTGGCCGCATCGTGCCGGTGGTTGTTCCACGAATTTCCTGGGCCATGTTCGAGTTTGCCGACCAACACGGGCCAGCGTCCCTTGGCAAGAAACAAGAGTGCCAGCGATGTGCCGACGTGGGGATTTCGTTCGGCCGTTTGTGACCGGCCTTTCCAGTAGTGGCCCAGCGAGTCTTGTTCGGCGACGAGGAACTCGGCCCCTTCGCGGTACCAATCGTGGTCGCCAATGAACCGACGCGCGGTGAGCCGACCCACTCGCTCGACACCGTAAAGATAATAGAGGTTCCAATACTCGGCCTGTTCGGCATCGCCCGGGTTGCGCGATACCGAGAAATGCCGCGCCAGCCAGGCGATGGCTCGCTCAATGTCGTCGTCATCTTCGTGCGACTGACAGCACTTCACGCGGTCGCCTTCAACCGTCGCATCGCCATCTTGCGTGGCGAGGCGAGCCATGACCAGCGAGCCGATGCCCGCACTTGTCATGCTCCCGGTGCCACCTCGGTTGGGCCAATAACCCCACGAGCCATCGCCGTTTTGACACCCCTTCCAATACTCGATGCTCGTCTGCCAAGTCTCGGGTTGCACGACCGCTCCGGCGCGTTGGGCTTCGTAGAGCGCGAGCATCGCGAACTGGGTGTTGCTGTTGTCGCCGTCGCCGGCCGGATAGCTCCAAGCTCCCGCTTTACGGTCGCCGCGAATTTGCACAGCTTCGAGCCACTCGACATTTTGCTGGATTTTTGGCAAGTCGCGTTTTGGCTCGGCAATCGACATCACCATCGTTTGCAGCGAGACACAGTAGGTCTTGTCGAGTCGCTTTTCGCGCAGGTAAGCGAGCGATTTTTGAATCGTCGGATCATCGACTTCGACCCCCGCCGAGAGCAACGCCAACGTGGCGAGTGCCGTGGTGCCCCCTTCTTGGTCGGCCACGTCGTCCCAGGTTCCGCGGGCCGATTGTTCGCGTTTCAAATAGCCAACACCCCGGTCAATTGCCGTGAGCACCGCCACGGCGTCGACCCCACCGCCCGCCTCTTGGGCGGCAGTGCGAGCAAATTGACCTAGCGACAATGTGACTGCCAGCAGTAGGCCTACCCAGGGGGTCGGGAGTCTTTTTGGTTCGTCAACGTTGCTAGCGTGATTTGCCCGCCCCGCAATAGATCCGCTGCCAGACAAACAAGGCTTCCGATCTCTCTTGCCTTGCACCATCGATTTCGAGCTAGTCATAAAACACCATCCGTTGGAACGAACATCCTACTATCATACACCGCCGCTATCCCCCGGGAAACAAACGCTATTGCGAACCCGGTTCAGGCGATAAACTGTAAATCCAGCAAAAACTCTGGTGGGTGACGCCAACCGGCTCGCCTGACAACCGCCCCCTGCTTACCGCCCACCCGCGCAGCGCCCTATGTCGACCGCCAACAAGCCACGCAATCTCGGAGATGTCCTCCAAGAGTTCCGCCAGCATCGGCTCGTGATGCAACAGGAATTGCAAAAGGTCATCATTGGCCAAGACTTGGTGATCGAGCAGTTGTTCGCCGCTATCTTTACGCGTGGGCACTGCCTGCTCGAAGGCGTACCGGGGCTCGCCAAGACGTTGATGGTCAGCACTCTAAGTCGGTTGCTCGACTTGAATTTCAAACGAATTCAATTCACGCCCGACCTCATGCCTTCCGACATCACCGGCACCAACGTGCTTGATGAAGACGACACCGGGCGCCGGTCGTTTCGGTTTGTCGAAGGGCCGATCTTCACGAACATCCTGCTCGCCGACGAAATCAACCGCACGCCCCCCAAAACACAAGCCGCGCTGCTGCAAGCGATGCAGGAACGCGAAGTAACGGTCGGGCAAACAACCTACACCTTGCCCGAACCGTTTTTCACCATCGCAACACAAAACCCGATCGAGCAGGAAGGGACCTACCCGTTGCCCGAAGCCCAGCTCGACCGGTTCATGTTCAACATCAAGATCGACTACCCGTCGCTCGACGAGGAACAGCGTATCTTGGCGGCCACCACCCGCGGCGAGAAAGCCGAGGTGAACAAGGTGCTGTCGGCCCGTGCGATTCTTAACCTGCAGAAGCTGGTGGGGTCGGTTGCGGTGAGCGAATATGTGATTCAGTATGTCGCCTCGCTCGTGCGGGCAACGCGCCCTCGCGACGAGTCGGCTCCCGGGTTCGTTCGCGAACTGGTTGAGTGGGGGGCTGGCCCCCGCGCGGGACAATTTCTCATTCACGGAGGCAAGGCATTGGCGGCGATGGACGGGCGGTTTTCAGTCGCCATCGACGACATTCAGAAGGTCGCCATCCCGGTACTCCGGCACCGCGTCAGCACCAATTTCCAGGCCCAGGCTGAGGGGATGACAAACGAAGATGTCATCAACCGTCTGCTGAAGGAGATTCCCACGCCTGAGATTCCGAAGTTTGAAGGCAAGTGAGCTTTCAGCGGTCGGCTCTCCGCTATCAGCCAAAACCCATCGGCTTCGCCGACGCGGGGCTCCCTCTCCCCGAGGGGGCGGGCCGAGGTGGGGGGTGTGGACCTCGCTGGCCGCGTTAATTCTGCTAGTGATACTATCGAAAAAGCCGACTCCCCAAATGCTGAAAGCCGACCGCTGAACGCTGACCGCTTAGAGCAGTGACCTATTCATTTCGGCCACTAACAGAGTAGAATAGGCGAACCTCAAATCCACAATCGGAGTCCCAACGATATGGCCCAGATCGTCGCCCATGTTACTGCCTATGACATCCCCTCGCTCTGGCTCGCCTTCGGCGGCGGACTGGTTGTGGGCGTTGTCTCGACTTATACACTCTTGCTGCGTCGTTCACGCTGATAGCTGACCGCTGAATGCTGAACGCTTTTACGTTTATGGTGGCTGTAGCTCAGCTGGTTAGAGCGCCGGATTGTGATTCCGGAGGTCGTGGGTTCGAGCCCCATTAGCCACCCTCCATAAACCCCGCGAATCGGCTTGTTTTCGTGGGGTTTTTTCTGCGCTCGCCAACTGTCGCCGATCGACCGAGTTGTCAGTAATTGTCACCATTTGCCCCGGCTTGCCAGATTTTGGTGCAACCTCTGATGCAACCGTGGATCGACGACCTTCGATGGCGGCGACCGTTTCCAACTCTGCGTCGGTTTTCGACTTAAGTGGCAATTCGGGCAGTGATTCGAGCGCGCCGGCGATATCAAGCAATCGGGGGTCGGTATAGACGTTCATAGTTAAATCAATACTGCTATGCCGCATCCCCGCTTGCGCCGTTCTTGGTGCGACACCACCAGCCGAGAGCAACGAACCGAAGCTATGCCGCAAGGCGTGAACGTCGAGGGTCCGTCCCCTGTCGTCGACTTTCGCAATGCCAGCGGCGGCTAAATCGCGGTCGAGTACCTTAACGAGTTGCTTCGGTACATGGAAGACTTTTTCGCCGCGATGCGAATCTTGAGAGCCCAACGGAACCAAACCGCGCCCCAAACTCCCCTTAGCGTTTGAGCCCCCCTTGCCCCCCGGAGTCATCGGTAGCACGGTGCAGCTGCGGGCGTTGCGGTCGGCAACCCATTGTGCCAGTTCGTTTGCCAAGTCGCCGCGTAGCGGCACTTCGGAACGTTCGCGGTTCTTGGCGTTCTTGGCTTCGAGTATTGCAAACGGTGTCGGTGCGTCCAG
>JBGSWC010000350.1:0-5637 GCA_041752635.1 Pirellulales bacterium
CCATACGATGAACCTGGCGGTCGACACGCTGACCGACGAGATTGAGCCATTTCTATTGCGCGCCGAATTGGTGGTGCGAACGCTGCGGGGGCGCAAGCTCACGGCGAGGGGTTACGAGCACCTGGGGCAAACGCCGCCCGAAGCCTAGTGTTCAGGGATCCGGGTGTCGACTTTGTCGTAAGCGCCGTCGATACGATATAATCGAGGTGTCAGCGAAAATCACCGAGGGCCAGATTATGAGTACAGCCACCCCGCCGTTTCACTATCTTGCTGAGCTGCCGCCGACTCTTGAGCCGGGTGCTTATACGTTCGACGACTACATGCAATTGCCAGAGGGCGAACCGGTTGAGTTGATTCGAGGGAATCTTGTTATGTCACCCGCACCGCAAATCGACCATCAGGTTGTTTTGTCCGAATTGCATTCACATTTGCGGACGTGCGCCGCGAAGGTGAACGCGCTGGCTCTGTTTGCCCCCGTCGACGTGAGATTCGCTAACGATACGGTGGTACAGCCCGACATTGTGTATCTTGCTGACCGGAAACGAGGGATCGGGCAAGCGCGCGTTGAGGGGGCCCCGGATCTACTGGTTGAGGTAGTCTCGCCGTTCAATAAATCACGCGACCGGAAGCATAAACTAGCAATCTATGCCGAGTACGGCGTGCCTGAATACTGGATCGTCGACATCACGCAGCGAGAGATCACCTATTTGATCTTGAAAGCTGGAGAGTATTCGATTCAAGTTCCGAAAGCGACTGTCTATCAATCGCCCCAGCTCGCAGAGGTGACGATCGACGAGGCGGAGTTTTGGAATCGCATTGCCGAGTTGTCGAGTTGACCGACTAGAGGATCGGCAGCATCTCTTGCACGCAAATCGTCGCGTCGGGCATTGCCAGCGGCGAGACGCTGCCATCGGCTTCGATTGTCAGCGAAGTCTCGTAACGATGCCCCCCGGCGCAGCAGCATCGACGACCGGACCACGGAACACATGCAGTTGCCGATTCATGAGATCGAGCACCCAGTACTCGGGCACATTTGCTTTGGCGTATAAATGTGGCTTGAGCTTCGTATCGAATTCGAGCGACGTCTTGGCAATCTCGACGACGAGCAGGGCCGTTGTTGGATGGGCTTTAACGTAATCAGCCTTAGTTCCCTTTACGATACAAAAGTCTGGTTCAGATTCGCTTACCTCACTTATCGTTAATCCAGCTTGTTGTCGAATATGGCAGTCAGAAGGAAGAATCTTCTGAAGTGAATCATTGACATACAAGATGCCACTAAAATGCTCGGATGATTGAGGTGGCATCGTAACGATTTCCCCTTCGATGAGTTCGACCCGCTGGCCGTCAAACACTCCGTTTTCGGCAGCTCGATAGTATTCGTCGCGAGTCCATAGCTTGCGCGGCAATGGTTCGCTCACTGCCGAGAGCAGGGGCGTGACGTCGGGCGGGGTTGCGGAGGAGAAAGTAGTGGTGTTCATGCCCTCATTCTAGGCAACAAACCGGGCAGCAATCAATGAGTTCGCACATTCGACTCCGATGAGACGTAGCTCATCGGCAAGTGCTGGGACTGCGAATCTTTGTCCCTTCATCCGCGCTTATCTGCGTTCATCTGCGGCTAAATCTCATCGCCCCGAGGCCTCGACGGGCCGCATTGCGAAGAACGTTTCGTAGATCGACTCGCTCACGTCGTTGAGTTTGCGTTGTAGGCGGTCGACGAATTCGTGCAGACCGGCCGCGATCACCTCGTCGGCGTGGCTGTAGGCCATTTCAGAGCGCAATTGCCCGAGCTGTTGCTCGGGACGGTTGCTGTAGGTGCCGGTGCTGGTGCCGCTGATGGCGTGCAGGCTGGCGTTGGCGCGAGTCAGACAATGCAGCACGGCGCGGGGGAACTCGGCGTCGAGAATCAGAAAGTTGACAATGCTGGCCGGGTCGATGCGGCCATGCCGTTGGCGATACATTTCGAGCGCACTGGCCGATCGCAACAGCGCGAGCCATTGAATATCGTCGTAGGGAGTGCCAACATCGCTTGGCTTGGGAAGCAGAATAAAATACTTGACGTCGAGAATACGCGAAGTTTTATCGGCCCGTTCGATCATGCGGCCCAGCTCCGAAAAGTGCCACGCTTCGCCGTGCGTCATGGTGGTGTCGGTGACGCCGACGAATTGCTGGCCGCTGACGTTGACCTGGGCGAAAAAATCGTGGGGGTCGTCGATCACCTTGTCGAGCCGACCGACGTCGCGAACCGCCCAATAGAACTTGTTGATATGTTCCCACATCTCGGCCGAGATGATCTCGCGAACGCTGCGCGCATTTTCGCGTGCCGACACCAAACAACTTTGCACGCTGTTAGGGTTGCGTTCGTCGAACGTCAAGAAGTTGATGACGTTCTCTTTGGTGACAGCATCGTAGAGTTCGTAGTACCGCCGCCCGTCGCCGGTGGTGACCACCAGTGGCCACCACTGCTCGCCGGCTTCGCCCGGCATGTCGAGGCTGAGGTTCAGGTTAACCGAAATAAAGCGGGCCACGTTCTCGGCCCGCTCGACGTAGCGGCTCATCCAGTAAATCGACTCGGCAACGCGGCTCAGCATCTGTTATAGCTCCGGCGAGTGGGCGGTGCGGGTCGTTGGCAGCGCCCCGCGGACTCGCGGTAAATAATGTTGAATGACTCGACGCCGATATTGTTGTGCCGACTGACTGCAAAAGCGAGGTGCGTCGGTCGACCAAAGTCGCCTGGGGCCGACTTTTTCGGCGCGGAACAGAACGATCACTTTTTGCATCGACGCGAACAGCGTGACTGGCATCTCAACATCCTCGGGGTTTGGTGATGCGAAGCGGAAGGTGGGCCATTGCCAGTAGCGGCACCCAACAAACGGACACCAGTCCGCTCGTGGTTGTTCGCTGTGCAATGACTCGTCATACGACAACTCTCAAGAAGTGAGCACCCAAGTGTCTTTGCTGCCGCCCCCCTGTGACGAGTTCACCACCAGTGAACCCTTGCGGAGCGCGACTCGTGTGAGCCCGCCAGGGAGCACGAAAATCTCTTCGCCGTAGACGATGAATGGCCGCAGGTCGACGTGGCGACCATCGAGCCCTTCGTCAGTCAATACCGGCACTTTCGACAGCGAAAGCATCGGCTGGGCGATCCAGTTGCGGGGGTTGGCTTTCACCTGTTCGGCGGTGCTGTCGCGCTCGGCTTGAGTGGCATGGGGACCGATCAAGAGCCCATAGCCGCCCGCTTCGTTGGCTGGTTTCACAACGAGTTTGTCGATGTTGGCCAGCACATGGTCGCGGTGTTTGTCGTCACAGCAAACGTAAGTCGGCACGTTCGGAATGATTGCTTCTTCGTCCAAATAATAGCGAATCATGTCGGGTACATAGGCGTACACGACTTTGTCGTCGGCGACCCCTGTACCGGGTGCGTTGGCCAACGCAACGCGGCCACTGCGGTAGGCATCCATGAGCCCAGGCACGCCGAGCATGCTGTCGGCGCGAAACGCCTTGGGATCGAGAAAATCGTCATCGAGACGGCGATAGATGACGTCGATGCGCTGAAATCCGTTGGTGTTGCGCATGTAGACAAAGCCATCGTTGACGACAAGGTCGCGGCCTTCGACGAGGTCGATACCCATCTGCTGGGCCAGGAACGAGTGCTCGAAGTAGGCCGAGTTATACATACCGGGAGAGAGCAGGGCGGCAGTCGGCGCGCGGTGTTGATCGCCCATTAGGTGTTGCAAGGCGTCAAGCAGCCGGCTGGGGTAGTCGTCGACCGGTCGCACACAGACTTTCTCGAATACTTGCGGAAACGTCTGCTTCATTAGCTGACGGTTTTGCAGCACGTAGGAAACGCCCGACGGACATCGCAGGTTGTCTTCGAGCACGTAAAACTGACCATCGTTGTCGCGGACCAAATCAGTGCCGGTGATGTGACACCAAATGCCGCGCGGTGGCGTGAGGCCGACGCACTGCGAGCGAAATCCCTTGGCGGTGGCAATCACACTTTCGGGAATCGCCTTGTCGCGGAGAATATGTTGCTCGTTGTAGATGTCCTGCAAAAACAGGTTGATGGCTTTGATTCGCTGCTTGAGGCCGCGTTCGAGCTTTTCCCATTCAGCGTTGGTGATCACACGTGGCACGATATCGAACGGAATAATCCGCTCTTGGCCCCGGGTGTCGCCATAGACGTTAAAAGTGACGCCGAGCTGAAGCATCGAGCGGTCGGCCGCTTTTTGGCGACGGACCAAGTCGTCGGACGTGATGCCGTTGATCTTGTCGAACAAGAGCCGGCACTGGCCGCGAGGTTGACCCTCGTCATCGAACATCTCGTCGTAGTGATCGCGAACTTCGTACTTGCCAAAGTGGTTGGCAATGAGCGAGGTCGGTATGTCGGCCTTGGCGGGCTCGGCTTTTGCCCCCCGCGTTTGCGACTGTTTTGAAGTTGACCCTAGGGTCTGCGACTGCATGGCGTCTCCCGATTCTATGCACCGGAAGCGGAAGCTTTCGAGTGCTCAATGACACACGCCTGTAGCTTATAAGTGTAATCGGCCGGTAAGTCGACGCCAAGTAAGTGAAGAATTTGTTAAAAGAGCAGTCTAGTTCGAGAGCAAGTTGATGAATGTAACCTGCATTGTTAGAAATCGTCACCAAAAAAATCACCGATGCCAAACAGTCCGGCGAGCGCGTATCCCGCTACGACAAAAACTGGTGCAAGCGCGATGCAAACCAGCAATACGACGATAGCGCACGTTATGGAGTCATCGCGAACGTGCTTCGCGCGGCGGTCTTTGGTCGGAACAGAGACCGAAGTCGCGTAGGGGTTGATTCCTCGATCGGAGTCGTGCGGCAATTACAACTCCCCCTTGCAGATCAGGAACAGCGACCCTGCGACGACAACCCCGAGAGCGGCTGCAATCGCTAGCTGAATTGCCTGTGCGGAAACAAGGCCGGCTTCGTCGGCTGGCACAATCGAGATTGCCATCACAATGGCAAAAGCAACGCAGCCGGCAATCGTACAGCCGACCGACAAGACGATCGATCTGGCCCAGCGGTAAGGCTCGTGTTCGACCGTTGGCGTTTCGGGTGCTGCGTGCGACGACTCGAAGGGGTTCAGTTCTTGGTCGTTCATCTCTGACGATGGTCATGGCTTGAGGCGGACAATGTTCACTCGACCCATTATATCCACTGGTTATTGGGCGAGTCGCTTCTTCCAGAACAAATACCCCGCAGCCGGCTCGCACTCAGTCGCCCCGACAAAGCCGAACCGCTGGTAGACCCGCTGAGCCGCTTTGTTGTCACCGCGGACTTCGAGTGTGAGCGACACGCAGCCGATTGCCCGGGCATGTTGCTCGACCGCTTCAAGCAGCAATCTGGCTACGCCTTGACCGCGAGCAACAGCAGCGACCGACACGTCGTGGATATTGATCAGTGGTCGGGCGGCAAAGGTGCTGAAACCGACAAATGCCGTGATAACGCCGATCGGTTTCCCATCGAGTCTCGCGACCCACGCGAGTGCGTTCGGCAGCCGTGCAAGCTCGCCGGCTAGTCGCTCCTGGACATCGGCGGCTAGCGGTTTGCCGTCGCCGAGTGGGTCGCACGCATATGCGTTGAGCATCGCGACGAAATCGCGGGCGTCGGTGGGGG
>JBGSWC010000351.1:0-8212 GCA_041752635.1 Pirellulales bacterium
GAAAAGGTTGATCGCACATCGCTGGCCTGGAAATGTGCGAGAGCTGCGAAACCTGATGGAACGACTCGCCTATTTGTCCGATGGCGATCGAATCGACGCCGATGATTTGGCATTTGTACTTTCGCCCGGTGCCGATGACGACTGGTTTCGCGGGGGCGAACCACTTCAAGACGCGACCAAGCAATTTCAGATCAAATACATCGATCGAACCATCGAGCGACTAAGGGGCAATGTAACCGAAGCCGCCAAGGCGCTCGGTCTGCATCGCTCGAATCTTTACCGAAAAATGAAACAACTCGGGATGAGTACCGATACCGAATCGAGCGAAGACGAAACTTAACCAACTTCCGCTTCCAAAGCCTCGGTAATCACCGTGAGCATGTGGCGCAGTTCGTCGAGCGGAATTGCGAGCGGGGGCATCACGTAAACTTGATCGAGACGCGGACGTAGCCACACTCCTTGTTCGAGCGCACGTCGGGCCACGCGATAGCCGATAGGTGGAGTAACCATCGCTGATTCGTCGAGATCAAACGCGGCGATGATTCCTTTCACGCGAGGATGTCGCACCTCGCGGCGTTGGCTTAATTGGTCGAGCCACTCTCGCAAGATGACTTCACGCTCGCGAACACCATCGAGCGTGCCAAGTTCATCAAACATGTCGAGCACTTCGATCGCGGCAGCCGCAGCGGCCGGGTTGCCGCTAAATGTGTGACCGTGATACAGCGCCCGCCCCGAATTTCGATCCCCCAGAAAAGCATCCCAAATGCAGCTATGCGTGATCGTCGCCGAAAGGGGCAAGTAGCCGCTAGTGATGCCCTTGCCCAAGCAAAGAAAGTCGGGAACGACCTGTTCGTGATTACAGGCAAACATCGAGCCCGTTTTGCCATAGCCAACAGCGACCTCGTCGGCGATGAACAACACATTGTGTTCGCGGGCAAGTTTCGCCAGTCCGCTCAAAAAACCAGTTGGCTGCATCACCATACCGGCCGCACACTGCACGAGTGGTTCGATGACGACAGCCGCCAATTCGTCGGCGTGTTTTGCGAACACCTCGCGTATCGGTTCGAGTAGCTTACTTGTCTGTTCGGCTTCGGTGAGGTGAGCCAGTGGCCGTGGGTCGGGCGAAGCGACTTGAATCGTCTCCATCAAAATCGGTTGGAACAGCGAGCGGAACTTGCCAATGCCCCCGACGGCTGCCGCGCCTAACGTGTCGCCGTGATACGCGGCTCCGAAAGACAGGTACTTAGTTTTATGAGGCTGAGGCTCGGGGCATTGCTGCCAGTATTGAAACGCCATTTTCAGCGCGACTTCAATCGCGCTCGAACCATCGCTGCCAAAGAAGACATGTTCGAGACCCCCCGGAGCGATGTCGGCAAGTCGCTTCGCGAGTTTAATCGTCGTTGTGTGCCCCATACCGAGCGAGGTGCAGTGGGCAATCTGAGAGAGCTGTTGGATAATTGCCGCGTTGATACGCGGATTCGCGTGACCGAAAACGTTGCACCACATGCTACTCGCCCCGTCGAGCAACCGTCGCCCGTCGGCCGTAACAAGCCAACACCCTTCGCCCCGCGATATCACGAGGGGGTCGTAGTCACCCATCTGAGTGAAGGCGTGCCAGTGATGGTGGCGATCCCATTGGGAGAGTTGTTTGAGCGATTCGATGGGGGAGTACATTTCGATGCCAGACTATTGCATTCAAATCAATTCAACGCACACAAGAAGGAGGGGCAACGTTTTGCACTACCAGGAAACCTGAACTTGGGTGCCGATACGCGCGCCAAGCATGATCTGCGCGCTATCGTCGACGATGGCGATTTCCAGTGCCCCGCTCGAGCCGACCAGGGCGACGAGGGTCATTGTGGGCTGGTCGGCGTAGGTGGCAAAGATGCCAAATGTCTCGTGCCCATCGCAGGTCACCCGCACCGATATATCGCGTGGCACGCCGACGAGTTGGTCGGCTGTGATGTTGGTAATGAGGTTGCCGAACGAGTCGATCTCGACAATCTCGCCTGTAATTCTCTGTCCCACAATAGTCGCCTGGGGAAGCGGGATGGTAGTGATGGCATCGAGCTACGGGCCCAATCGCTGGGGATCGAGTCCACTTGCGAGTTTAACGACGACGGGCGCCATGATGTCGCGACCGTGGAAGGTGGGGGTCACGACGGGCAACCAGAGTGCGGGCTCGCTGATAGCGATGATTCTACGTGGCGATTGCCCTGCCGCCAAGCAAGTAAAGAGCCCATTATCAGGACCAACGTAGCGTTGCGTTCCGATCTCAACGTAAACAAGCACGCGATCGGTTCCCACGCCCGGGTCGACGACAGCCAAATGAATTGTGTCGTCGGGAAACCACGCGGACGTGTGATCCCACACGCGCGCGGCGAACGCGATATCTTGAGCCGGAACCGAGTGGGTGATGTCGACAATCGTAACGCGGGGGCACTCGCGAAGAATGACTCCCTTCATCGCCGCCACATACCGACTACCTTCGCCGAAATCGGTGGTCAGCGTCACGATGGAAGGGACGCTATCCATCGCTACCCAATCGGACCTGCGGCGACAATCGAAGCACATAACTCGCGGATGCGGTTAGGGTCGGCGTTGGGATTTCTCTTGCGAGCTTGCCCAATCAGCGCGCCGATCGCTTTCATCTTTCCGGCCTGTAGGTCGGCCACAACTTGTGGATTCGCCGCCAGCAATTCGCGGCAAAGACTCTCGAGCTCGCTTTCGTCGACGGCTTCGATGCCGAGCCGCTGCATGGCGGCATCGACTGATTCGCGATATTCGATCATCGACGTAAACACATCGCGAGCGCGAGGGCTAGGCAATTCGCCGGCGGCCAGTTTCTTGATTAATTCGGCCAGCGCGGTCGGTGTCAGTGGAAGGTCGCTAAGGCTCTGGCCTGTCTGGTTTAAGTGTCGCTGAATGTCTTGAGTCATCCAGTTGGCGGCTGCCTTGGCGTCGCCACTTTCGTGTGCAGCCACCAAAAAGAAGTCCAACACTGCGCGGCCCTGGTTCACGAGCACGCCTGCGTCGTAGTGGCTGAGCCCGAGTTCATTTTGCAACCGCTCGCGTAGTTGTTGAGGCAATTCGCCGAGATTCTGGCGAGCCTGTTCGACTTCTTCACGAGAAAAGATGACCGGCACCAAATCGGGATCGGGGAAATAGCGATAGTCGCTCGATTCTTCTTTGCTCCGTTGAGCCTTGGTGCGACCGGCTGCGTCGTCCCAGCCGCGAGTTTGCTTGGGCGCGTCTCCCATTCGCTGATGAGTCTCTTGCCACTCGCGAAATTGCCGCTCGGCTTCGTATTCAATAGCGCGCTCGACGGCGCGAAAGCTGTTGAGGTTTTTAATCTCGACAATCGGTGTGGCGATCGTTTCACCATGCACGTCAATATGCAGATTCACATTGGCGTCGACTCTCAGGCTCCCTTCCTGCATGTTGCAGTCGGAGACGCCAAGATAGGCGAGCAGCAGCTTGAGTTCGTCGAGATAAGCGCGAACTTCGGCCGCGCTACGCATGTCCGGAGCCGAAACGATCTCCAGCAGCGGCGTACCTGTGCGGTTGAGGTCGATCACACTGTCACCGCGCCCGGCGACTTCGTCGTGAATACTCTTGCCCGCATCTTCTTCGAGGTGGGCACGAATGATGCCCACTTTCTTCGGCGCGAAGCGCTCCTGCGGATCCTCGATCGCCACCCAGCCATCGTGCGACATGGGCAAATCGAATTGGCTAATCTGGTAGCCCTTCGGCAAATCGGGGTAGTAATACTGTTTGCGATCCCACTTGGTGAACTCGGGAATCTCGCAGTTGAGCGCAAGAGCCGTTCGCAGTGACAAGCGGAGTGCATCACGGTTCATCACGGGCAACGAACCGGGCAAACCAATGCAAACCGGGCAAGTTTGTGTGTTGGGCTCGGCACCGAATTTCGTGCTGCAATGACAGAATAACTTGCTCGCTGTGGCAAGTTGCACGTGTGTTTCGAGTCCAATGACAATCGTGTAGGGTTGGCTCATGGGGTGGTCTTCCCGAGCGCGCGACGTGTGTGCCAGTCGGTGGCATTTTGGTACATCGTCCCGGCTCGCAACAGCGAGGGTTCGGCCAATGGTGGTCCTTGCAACTGCAGGCCAATCGGCAGTCCTGACTCGGTAAACCCACACGGCAGCGATAGCGCCGGTATACCGGCCAGATTGGCACCGACGGTGAACAGGTCGACGAGATACATCGCCAGCGGATCATCATCCAACGACCCGAGCTTCATTGCCGGCGCCGCCGTGACAGGACCAACGAGCAAATCGACTTGCTCGAATGCTTTATCGTAATCTTGACGAATGAGTCGTCGGACTTTGAGCGCCTTTAAATAGTAGGCATCGTAATAACCGGCGCTCAGGGCGTAGGTACCGAGCATGATCCGGCGTTTGACCTCGGCACCGAATGCCTCGGTGCGGCTGTTGCGATACATCCGCACCAGTGTGCTATCGATGGCTGTTGCGCCAGCCGCACGCTCGGATGCCAGCTCTTGTTCGACCTCTGCGACGCTCGACCGATGCCCGTAATGAACACCATCGTAACGAGCTAGGTTGCTCGACGCTTCGCATGGCGCAATGACATAATAAGTCGCAACCGCATATTTGCTGTGCGGTAGCTCTAGCTTGACCATCGTCGCGCCGAGCGACTCATACTGAGTCATTGCCGTTTCAACGGCCGATCGCACCTCGGCGTCGACACCCTCGCCCAAGTGCTCTTCGACGTAGCCAAGACGGAGACCTTTGAGTGGCTGCGATAGCGAGTCGAGAAGATCGTTCGGCAGCGACTCATTTAGACTCGTCGAGTCATGAACATCGTGCCCGGCAATTGCCTGGAATAGTAGCGCTGCATCGGGCACAATTCGCGCGAGCGGGCCGACTTGATCGAGGCTGCTGGCGAACGCGATCAGCCCAAAACGGCTGACGCGGCCGTAGGTTGGTTTGAGACCAACGACGCCACACAATCCGGCCGGTTGCCGAATGGAGCCACCCGTGTCGGTGCCAATCGAAAGGGGGGCCATGTCAGCGGCAACGGCGGCGGCTGCTCCGCCGCTCGACCCGCCGGGCGACCGGGTCGTGTCCCATGGGTTGCGCGTGAGTTGCATCGCCGAATGTTCGGTTGAGCCCCCCATCGCAAATTCATCCATGTTAGTGCGACCGAGCAACACAGCGCCTGCTGCTCGCAGCTTGGCCACGACAGTCGAGTCGTAGGGAGGGCGGAACTCGGCGAGCATGCGACTGGCGCAAGTTGTCAATTGATCGCGTTCACAGAGGATATCTTTGACCGCAACCGGCAGACCCAACAAGGGCGATGTCTCGCCCTCTTTGCGCTTCGCGTCAGCCGCATCGGCCTGCGTGAGTGCCGCATCGGGGTCGACACGCAGGAAAGCGCCGACCTCACTGTCGCGACTGGCGATGTTGTCGAGGTAAGCCTGGGTGAGCTCACGGCTCGAAACCTCGCCCGAGGCTAACAAGCGAGATTGTTCGACGGCCGATTGTTGCGTGAGAGACATCGGCTAAATTCAGCGCGAATTAGAATCTTGAGGGCGGCTACTCACCCAGCACGGCAGGTACCAGGTATCCTTCGTCGTTGTGCGACGGTGCATTGCGGAGCGCGGCCTCGCGAGGCAAGCTGGCCGCCACAAAATCGTCTTTGAGCACATTGTGAAGCTCGACCGCGTGGGCCATGGGCTGCACACCGTCGGTATCGACTTCGGCGAGTTGGTCGACGTAGCCAACAATCGACTGCAACTCAGCGGTCGCCGCATCGAGCTCGGCGTCGGTCAATCGCAACCTCGAAAGCAAAGCCACTTTTTCGACATCCGCGCGGGTCAATGACACTCGACAGTTCCGTTAGCAGAAGAAACTTTATTTTTTGATTTCGACGGGCAGCGAAAATGGCTTATGACGCACCACCTTGCGAATGCGCCCGGTCCGAATGCACTGAGTGCATACCATCATCGACCGATTGTTGCCTTCGCCGTCGCTAACATTGACTCGCTGAAGGTTCGGTTTAAAGCGTCGGCGCGTGATGCCAGTGATCTTGGTACCAACTCCGCCGAGGTACTTTTTCTTACCGCGAATCGTCACTTGATTTCCGAATTGCGAAAATTTTCCGCAGGTTGCACATTCCCGAGCCATAATACCCTGTCCTTCTCACTTGGCCTCGACCCAACTCACACTGAAGCGAGCGGTACGGTCCGCCGCTTGTCTATTGAATAAGTCCATAAGTATAGCCACGCCCAGGGTTTACGCAATGCGGGAAGTGGCCGAAGCAAAAACACGGCCCCCCAGCAAAAACTGCGGAGCCGTGTCGAAAATAGTGGTACAGCGCTAGTCGACTGTTCAGCGGTTATTCTTCGGCAGTTTCGTCGGCTGCTGCTTCGGTCTCAGCTGCCTGCTTTTCCTTTTCTTCCAGGTAGCTATCGAGCGATTTCTGCATTTCGGCTGACAGTTCGCCACCAGCGGCGACGGCTTTCTTCTGCCACTCGATAGCTTTATCGAGATCGCCCGCCTGATAATAGACGCGGGCAAGAGTGTCGATCGACGAGCCATCTTTGTACTCGGTCAGTTCACAAGCACGCTCGGCTACTTTGGTCAAAGCTCCGATCGGCAGGTCGCCGCTACGACCGCGACCGACAAACATCCACACTAATGCGTTGAGCGACTCCGAATCGTCCCACATCGTTTGGGCTTGCTTTTCGATCGCCTGTCCCAACATTTCGGTATCGCCCGACATGCGTATGACCTGCAGCCGCATCATGGGAAACGACTCGTCGTCGGGGAATTCTTCGATCAGGTTGTCAACGACTTTCACGGCCGTGTCGTAATCTTTGGCAACGACAGCCGCTTGGATTTCGCGAAACGCTGCGCGGCGGGCCAGTTCGGCACGCTTTTCTTCTTCCATCGCCTTGAGCGCCGCTTCGCGGTCCCAAGTGCCGGCGACAACCGCAGCGAGTGGCTCATCGATTTGCATCGGGTGACCGATCCACTCGATCTTGCCTTGTTGGCCGACGATGAACGCCGTCGGAATACCACTCTGTCCGGCCGCTTTCATGTAAGCATTGCCAGTGCCGTCTTTGGCATCGAGGCCAATCGTATAGCTAATCACTTCGTTCCACGTCTTTGCGGCAGCCTCTTCACCCTCACCGGCTTCGCCGGCGACGGGTGCTACCTTACCGAAGAACTCTGTGACAGTTTCGTTGTCTTCGTCGCTGACACCAATGAAGGTGACTTTGTCGCCGTACTCGGTTTGCAACTTGCTCAGATGCGGCATGCTCGCAATGCAAGGAGGACACCAAGTTGCCCAGAACTCGACGACGTACACCTTGCCCGCTTGAAAATCTTCGACTTCGTCACCCTTCACCCATTCGGCAATCGCCAATGGCGGTGCGTCATTGCCTAGCGTCAGCAATTCGCCTTCGGCTGGTTTGCTAGGCACTGGGGGGGCGTCGGGCGACTCTTGAGCAAAGGTGACCGCGGTGATCGACAGCGCGACAATCGCCCATCCAAAATGTGCGGCAAAGCGTGGGACTTTCATTCTGAGGCTCCTGTTAGAGAATTGACTTGAACTGGCTTACCGGTGCGTGAGGCGTGCAAGCTGCTTTCGCGGTCGGGTTATCGCGATCGTAGTAATTGTCGTTAATACGGGCCTAGTTACAAGCCGCAAATTGCCAGGCTCAACACAAATTGTAGGGTAGAGTTGCCGACGAAAGAAAGTGCAGGCGATTACTTACCTTTCACAACAATCAATCATGTTAACTCGTCGCCACTTTATTGCAGCCACCGGCGGCGGTCTGTTGTGGACTCCAGCGGCATGGGCCATTGCGCCCGAATTGCCCGACCGCTTGGCAAAGTTATTGGCGGAAGTGGAAACTTCTCTGCCGCAAGAGAACCGTCCCGAACATTGGTCTCTTGCTACGGACGAAGTCTGGAAATGGTTCGAGCGGCAGACACTCGTCGACGGCCAGTGGAAGACAACCGGTATCACCACACCGGTCGATATCGTTTCGGGCGAACGCTACAAAGGTCTCACCGGTTATTTGCCCGACGAGGCAGTGCCAGACGAAGTTCGCTTCGGCGGTCAAATCACGGTCGAGCAAATCGCCGGCATTCGCCGCGAGCCAGCCGATGCAGGCCAAGCGAGTCCCTTGCGCAAGTCGCGGCACGGCCGACCCGCGAGTCCG
>JBGSWC010000352.1:0-10381 GCA_041752635.1 Pirellulales bacterium
CACAAGCTGGGCGCCCACTACACGCCGCGGGCCTACGTCGAACGGCTCGTGGTGCCGACCGTCGTCGAACCACTCCGCGCCGAGTGGGATGCCGCGCGGGCGGCGGCTGTGACGCTGGCGACAAACGGCGAAACCAAAAAGGCGATTGCCGAGATCGAAAAGTTCCACGACCGGTTGTGCGAGGTTCGCGTCTTGGACCCCGCCTGTGGCAGTGGCAACTTTTTGTATGTGGTGCTGGAGCACCTCAAGCGGCTCGAAGGCGAAGTGTTTGCCACCTACAGCGAAATTGCCGAGCGGCAGATGCTGCTCGAAAGTGGCCACACGGTCGACCCGCACCAACTGCTGGGGATCGAGATCAACCCCCGCGCGGCCGCCATTGCCGAGCTGGTGTTGTGGATCGGCTACCTGCAATGGCACTTCCGCACGCGGGGGAGCGTCGCCCCGCCCGAGCCGGTCATCAAGAACTTCAAGAACATCGAATGCCGCGATGCCGTGCTCAGCTACACGAGCAAAGAAGTGGTGCTCGATGACGATGGCCAGCCGGTGACCATCTGGGACGGCCGCACCACCAAGCCCCACCCGGTGACGGGCCTCGAAGTCCCCGACGAAACGGCCCGGGTGCCGATGTACCGGTACTTGAACCCGAAGAAAGCCGAGTGGCCGGAGGCCGATTTTGTGGTGGGGAATCCGCCGTTTGTTGGGAAGCTCGACCTCACGCAGTTGCTGGGTGAGGGGTACGTCGAAGCGCTGCGAGCAACTTACGCATCAGAGGTGCCAGGGGCATCCGATTTCGTGCTGTTCTGGTGGATTAAAGCCGCAAAGTTAGTTTCGACGGGACGTCTGCGCCAAAGTGGTTTGATCACGACCAACAGTATCCGACAGACATTCAACCGTCAGGTTCTGGCGAACGGTTTAGCACTCGACCCACCCGTCCATATTGCTTACGCAATCCCCGACCACCCTTGGGTAGATAGCACACTCGGCGCAGCGGTTAGGATTGCGATGACTGTCGTTGCACCGGAAGCAAAGCCTGGCAGACTCGGAAAAATAATCGACGAAGTCGATGGAGGCGACGGCTCCGCAGTTGTAACAATTAAGGAGAGTCACGGAATAATTACAGAGTCGCTTGTCATTGGAGCAAATGTAGCTGCTGCGGTTCCGCTGGCAGCGAACCGCGAACTTGCATCAATGGGACCCGCGTTGGGTAGTCGGGGCTTCATTTTGAGCGAGGATGATCGCGATACAATCATTGAACGCGATGGCGAAGCAGCACGCAGTTTTATCAGGCCAATCAGGAATGGACGAGACTTACTGGACGGTGCGAGAAATGTGTTTGCAATCGATGTACAAGAACTCAGCGAAGCGGAACTTCAACGTAAACTACCGTCGATATATCAACATTTGTACGACCGCGTGCGTCCAGAACGCATACATAATCGCGACGCGAAGCTGCGCAACAACTGGTGGCGATTTCGAAGAAGCAATGAACTGTATCGCAAACTGGTGTCAGGCCTGACCACCAACATCATTACGGTCGAAACTGCAAAGTATCGCCTATTCTTTTCAATCTCGTCTGATGTTATCGGCGAACACGGCACGATCAGTTTCGGCGTCGACGATCATTTTGTTTTGGGAGTCTTATCAAGTCGATTACACGTGCTGTGGGCGTTGGCGGCAGGCGGCACGCTTGAGGATCGACCGCGATACAACAAGACGGTGTGCTTCGAGACGTTCCCCTTCCCCAACGCCACCGACTCCCAAAAAGCCCGCATTCGCGAACTGGGCGAACAGCTCGACGCCCATCGCAAGCGGCAGCAGGCGCAGCACGCGGGGCTCACCATGACCGGCATGTATAACGTGCTCGAAAAACTCCGCAGCGGCGACACGCTGACCACCAAGGAAAAGCAAATCCACGAGTGGGGGCTGGTGAGTGTGCTCAAGCAAATTCACGACGACCTCGACGCAGCCGTCGCCGACGCCTATGGATGGCCGGTTGATCTTTCGGACGAAGAAATTCTCGAACGTCTCGTCGCCCTCAACCACGAACGGGCCGCCGAAGAAGCGCGGGGTATCGTTCGCTGGCTGCGGCCCGAGTTCCAGAACCCCGACGGCCAAACGCAACGGGGCATCGACATCGGCGACGACGGCGAGACCAAGAAGCCAACGAAAGCCGCCGCGACCAAAGTCAAAAAACAACCCTGGCCCACCGCCCTGGCCGAACAAGCCGCCGCCGTGCAGAGCACGCTGGCCGCCATCGGCACCCCAGCCAGCGAAGCCGACGTCGCCAAACGCTTCACCCGCGCAAGCAAAGACCGCATCGCGGAACTGCTCGAAACACTCGAAAGCCTGGGCCGAGCGCGTCAGCTTGACGACGGGCGATACGTGGCGGCGTGAACAGATTGCCGGATGGGCGGCTGGCAGGGTTGCACACAGAAGGTGACTCATCTCAGCGCCGCTCGACCGCAGCCGTCGCCATTGTAGCTCGGCTCTCCGAGCCGTGACCTCTCGGCTCGGAGAGCCGAGCTACAAAGCGTGAGCTACAAAGCTTGCCAGCAGGTGCGCTGGGCAGTCCGACGGGCAATACCCCGCCCGGCGAGTTGGTGACGGATGATTGCGCCGGGTTGGTGTCGGGTGTCGCAGGTGACTAAGAAAAATCACTGGCGCATTTGGCGGCATCTTGCTGGCAGAACCGGCACTCAGTTCGTTTCCGGATTGACGTAACCTTTTACTCACTAAATGATTGCGTAGATGGCGGGAGATTGGGCAAACGATTTCGAGACCATCAATCCGCAGAATCCGGCGGAGACTTGGAAGGTTGGATTGCAGAGGAATAAAAGGGCTTTTATCTCAGTCGAGCGGTCATGAGGTAAGTTTAGCGCGGGCGAGACTCATCGAAGAGATTCTAGATGCCCCGATTGCTATTTTCGGAAGTTGGTCGAGACCGAATACGGGCGACTGTTTTGTCTACGTTGGTCGGCCAAAGTATGATTACCGAAGCATGACCGTACAGGTATCGGCAAAGGCGGGATTTGTGTTTGCGATCTTCGTTGACGAGTATGGAAACATCGACGAGTGGACTTGGAGACAAAGCACAATTGGCGACCCTGATCGCCCTGATAGCGTGGAGGGAAAACTACTATGGCCGTAAGCAAACGACTTGAAACATTCCTGGCAGCGACGACGATCGCAGACAAGTTTCAGCCGTATCACGAGTTGAACCTCGAAACCGATACGTTGACATTTTATTTTCGTGGCGACGCGGACTACTCGAAGCGTTTGAGCGACCACGTGACGCTCTATTTGTCTGTCGATAAAGACGAACTTGTCGGCTGCCGGATCAAAGGCATAAGTGGCATCCTTGAAGACTTGCCCAACTACATCGACGTCACCGGTGACGATGGCGAATTACAATTGTCGCTCGTGTTCTTGCCCTTCCGAGGCGAAGTTAAGCAAAGCGAACAACGAGTGCTTGCCAATCTTGCCAAGCAGGCACGGGGGCAGACGATTCCCCGCCATCTTAAGCCCTGTGGCGCGTCGTAATGATCCGACACATTAGCCGCTACACGTGCTGACGCTGCTGGTCGAACTCGAACCGGCCCAAGCGACATTACTGGAGTCTCTCGGTGACGGACCGACCATCGAATTCCATTAAGGAATATACCCCGACGCACACGCTGTATTGCCCGCCCGAGTTGCGTAAGTCGCTCGGCGGTAAGACCAAACCACCCGAACGCGACTTGTTTTCCGACTTGGTTGACGACGAGCCGGCGAGCAAAAACGACGACGCAGAAGAGCGATAGCGTTGGCCGGAACGAGCGTCTGTGCGCGACTCCAACGCTGGACAAGTCGGTTTTTCGTCGCGCCCTCCGTTCATTGACCGGGGGCTAAGTCGCCCACGGCGCTGCTAGCAGGCCCCGAGTGCCATTGCCCACGGTTGGTGGCCGCCGGTACTTTCTGGCCGGACTTCTTATTGAGTCAGGAAGGGCAATGAGTATGGAAGCGATGCGTGCGTTTTATCGGTTGAGTGTGATGGTCGGCACGCTTGTGGTATTGGGTTTGGCTTATGCGGCCTACGGTCCGCCGATCGAGGAACTTGGGCCATTGTGTGAGCGGGCCGGGGACATGGTGGCCGAGGCGATCGCCGAGTGGCAGCAAGAAACGCCCCCCACCGACACCGAGCGGTTGGCGCTCACGCCGGTTGACCCAGCCACTACCGAACCGACCGGCATGGCACCAGCGAGCAATTCGTTAGGCCACTCACGGGGCCATGCAGCGGGCGATATGGGGCTCGCCAACTACGAATCGCCAATCGATCAACCGTTGCAGGCGAGTCCCATCAGCGAAAATTGGCCAGCGGCGGCTGCGCCGTCGATTGCCACGGTCGCCGAACGGAATCCTCTGCCGGCGAGCGATCGTATCAAGCAAATGGTCGACGAGCTAAATGGGTTGGGTATGGGCTGGCATAAATTACATCGTTGGGGCCAAGCCGGCGAGCTGTACCGATTTAGTTGTCGCGTGAGTTACCCCGGCCAAGCGGTAATGCAGCAGCATTTTGAAGCCGTGGCTGCCGAACCGGCCGCGGCGGTCGCCAACGTGCTGAGCCAGGTGAGAGCCGAGCGCTGACGAAAATCGTAGGCGACATTTTAATTTTTGTGTGACGCGAGACGATAGTAGGCCCAGTGGATCAATTCCCATTCAACTCGACCCGTAGCCTCCGCACGGCCCGCCAATTGGCGATGCCGCGTCGCGTCGCTCCATCGGTGAATAGCGGGCCAGCCGCCAAGCCCCGACGACAGTCACTTCACTTCGCCGGATCGGCAGGAGACGGAGAGTCACCTGGCGATGCGACTCGACGATTGTCGCGGATCGAGGCGTTGTTGTTGGTCGCAAACGAGCCACTGACGAGCCGTCGCTTGGCCAAACTCGCGAATCTGTCCGACGCAACCGAGGCCCGCACACTGGTCGATCGACTTGCAAAACGACTGCGTCAACGGGGTAGCGGATTATTGATCGAGCAGGTCGCGGGGGGATATCGCCTGCTGACTCGGCCCGCTTTGGCCCCCTGGGTACAGAAAGTGCATGGACTGGCCAGTGAGGTTGAGGTGAGCCCCGCGGCAATGGAAACGTTGGCCGTGGTGGCCTATCGTCAACCGGTTTTGCGAGCTGAAATCGAGGCGATTCGGGGTGTGCAGTGTGGCGACCTCTTGCGCCAGTTGATCCAGCGCGATTTATTGCGTATCGTCGGACGCTCGAGCGAGCTTGGCCGACCCTTGCAATATGGGACGACAAAGCGTTTTCTAGAGGCGTTTGGATTATGTGATTTGGCTCAACTTCCGCCCCTCGAAGGGTCGAATGAGGCGGAGAGTGAAACAACTGTCGCGCGCCAAGCTGCATAACGATTCGAGAGTGTAGTTCGTCTGATGATTTTCGTTCCTGCCACGAGGAGCAGTTCCGTGACCGCTGTTGTACGCCCGTTTCGCCGTTCTGAAAGCACTGCCGTACGTCGTTCGCTCGAAGTTTGGGAGCAAGCGTACGACAGCCAAGAGTACTCCTACGATGACGAAGAGCTCGATGATGATGAATTCGACGATGATCTCGACGACGATCTCGATGACGACGAACTCGACGACGATGAAGTAGACGACGAGTACGACGACGATGACCTGCTCGACGACGACGATGACATCGAAGAAGATGACATCGAAGAAGATGACGATCTAGACGAAGAAGACGACGAATGGGAAGAAGTCGAAGACGATGACGACAGCGAAGACGCCGTCGCCGACGATGAGGAAGACGACGAAGAGTACGAGGAGTACGAAGACGAAGAAGAGTATGAAGACGAAGAGGGGGACGATGAAGAAGACGAAGTCGTGTATGAAGAAGAATATGACGAGGACTGAAATCCTTAGAACAGTCCAGTCAGCGGGCCGCCACCTGCGGCCATCGCTTCGATTCGCCGGGTCACTTCGGGATCTTCTTCGAGTACCGGCGCGTGGTGGGGTTTGATGCGGGCGTCGATCACGAGCGGACCTCCGCAGCCCCAGTGTTTGTCGTGGGTGAAGGCGGCGATGCCGTCGATGTCGGCTGCAGGGTTCGCGCGGGTGAAAGTGACCCACAAGAAGTTGCCGAGCGACGCTGAGACAAAGTCGGCGTCGTCGACGAGGACTATCAGGCGAAACTCACCGATCGGTTCGCAACGTTCCAGTTGCTGACAGAACTTTCGCAATTGTTGCTGGGACTCGCTCGCCGCCACATCGAGGGCGGCTTGTTCCATCGATTCGCCCGTGGTGATTCCACGACGCACGGCGTCGTAGTCGAAGCTCGGCTTGGGGAGTCTCGGCCCTTCGACCGCGAGTACCCCCGGCATGGCCACCTGTGGGTTGCGATAGCCGTCGGGCAATCGCAATGCGCTGGGCATTTCGCTCGCGAGCGTGAACTTCGCCGGCCCGGCGGCCGCGACGACGACTTTGCTACCGCCGTTAAACGACGAGCCCGAGTAGTCGAGTGTGTCGATTGTCGTCTCGGTATGAAAGTGCAAGTCGCGTCGCCAGTCGACTCGCGCGAGCATGTGCTGAAAGAAGCGGCCAATGTCGTGCAGGTCGAGCTTGGAATCGTCGCCACTGTTGGCAATCCACAAGAATTTGGCGAGCGAAAGCTGGCCTTGACCTAAGATGGCGCATGCCTGCGTGAGGATTTCTTGCGGGCGCGGCTCGTCGAGGAACGGCATGTAGCGTTCGCTGCCAATCGCCAGCAGCAACGGATGGACCCCGGCGGCGTCGACCGCATGAACTCCCTTCACACCTGGCAGCACGGTCGGAATCACCGGACCGGTGAGATCGTGAATCAACTCGCCAAACATGGTGTCTTCTTGGGGCGGACGACCGACGACCGTGAAGGCCCAAATCGCATCGTCGCGGTGCATCACTTCGTCGATCTTCAGCACCGGGAATGGATGCTGCAAACTGTAGTAGCCTAAGTGATCGCCAAAGGGACCCTCGGGCAGCATCGTGCTTGGCACCACCGTGCCGCAGATCGCGAAGTCGGTATCGGCGTGCACAGGTAAGCCCCCCGCGCGCTTCGACATACGAATCCGCCTGCCGCCGAGCGCGCCGGCAAAGGTCAGCTCGCTCATCCCCTCGGGCAGGGGCATCACGGCGGCCAGATTCATGGCGGGCGTTCCGCCGACAAAAATGTTCACCCGAAAGGGGACGCCGAGTTCCATCGCGGCTCGCTGATGCACACCAATCGAGCGATGAAGCTGGTAGTGCAAGCCGATGTGATCGTTGTCGTAATTGTTGCCCGTGAGCTGAATGCGATACATGCCGAGGTTGCTGCGCATGAGCCCGGGGGCGTGAGGATCCTCGGTATAGACCTGTGGCAGCGTGACGAAGCCCCCACCGTCGCGGGGCCAGCTTACGAGTTGAGGCAAGTCGGATATCTGTATGCGATTTTTGGTAACCGGGCCAACCCGAGTCGATCGGGGCAACATCGACAGGGCCGAAAACGGAGCCCGCCAGTATTTGAGCGGTGCCTTGAGTGCTCGCGTCGGATCGATCTTGAGGTCGATTAGTTTTTGCACGTTGGCGTAGGTGTCGCGAAACATGAACTGCGACCGTTCGAGCGTGCCGAACAGGTTGCTCGCCATCGGAAAGCGGCAGCCTTTGACATTCTCGAAGAGCAGCGCCGGACCACCAGCCGCGAAGACCCGCCGATGAATGGCGGCCGCTTCGAGGTAGGCATCGACCGGCTCAGTGATTTTGACGAGCTTGTTGTGGCGATGCAGGTCGTCGACACACTGTTTGAGTGAAGCGTATCCCATTTTGTTTTATCAACGTGCTTGAGCCGACGGCGCTAGCCGCTGGTATTGTGGAGATATCGTCATATCGTGGTCACCCGCGGTAAGCGCCGTCGGCTTAAGCAACTTCAAACACATCGGCGGAGTTTGACTCCGTCTTGTCCGTGGTAGCTGAGTAGCAGCGAACCTCGGCCGCCGCATTTGGTGAATAGCGTTTCACACAATTCTTCTTCGCCCGGCCATGGATAGCAGAACACGAGATCAAAATCGTCGGGCTCGAGTTCGAGGTCTTGGTAAGCGTCGCTGCCATCGCTGCGGACCCAATTGAAGTCGCGGAGGTCTTCGAAAATGTTCTGGTGGCGGGTGGGGACGAAACTGCCGGTGACGAACTCGCACTCTAGTTCATGGTCTTCAGCCAATTCGCGGGCGGCGGTGACCAGGTCGTCTTCGATTTCGATGCCAACCGCGTCCCAGCCTAAACCGGCGGCAAGGCACGTCGCCACGCCGACGCCGCTGCCCCATTCGACAAACCGCGTTCCGGCAGCAAGTTGTAACTCGTCGATCGCTACTAATGCTTGGTAAACAAGCACAAAGTCGCTCGGCACAAAAGCCGCGACCGGGCTGTCGCGATGTTCAAACATGAACCTCTCGATCCGCTCGTCGGCATCGTCGAGCAAATTTTTGAGCCGCGTCGGCAACGGTATCAATTGCGGAGTGAAATCGATGTCTTTGAGTCGACGCACGGTTGGGTTCTCGGAAAGGCAAAGAGCAGCGATCGGAGTTATGCGAAAGCCTGTTGCAAGTCATCGCGGAGATCATCGAACGCTTCGAGTCCCACGCTTAGCCGAATCAGACCGTCGGTAATGCCGAATCGCGCGCGATCGGCTGCGTCATAGCTGGCGTGGCTCATGCTGGCGGGCTGTTCGATGAGCGATTCGACCGCGCCGAGGCTCACTGCCAAGCGAAAGAGCTTTGTCGACTCGACAAACCGCTTAGTCGCGGCAAAGTCGCCGGCTAACTCGAAAGTGATCATCGCCCCGAAGGCGCCCTCCATTTGCCGCTTCGCGAGGTCGTGACGCGGGTGCGTTTCGAGTCCCGGATAGAGTACTTGAGCGACTTGTTGGTGACCATCGAGCCATTCGGCTAGTTGCATTGCCGTTTTACTTTGTTCGCGAACGCGAATCTCCAGCGTTTTAATGCCCCGCGAACAGAGGAACGATTCGAGCGGTGCGAGAATCGCACCGGTGGCGTTTTGCACGTAGTAAAGCTCGTCGAACAGCGATGGCTCGCGGACGATGAGCGCCCCCCCCATCGCGTCGCTGTGGCCGCCAAGGTACTTCGTCGCCGAGTGCATCACAATATCGGCTCCCAGTTCGAGCGGCCGAGTCAGGACCGGCGTGGCAAAAGTGTTGTCGACCGCCAATAGCGCGTCGTGGCGATGGGCCACCTCGGCACAGGCGGCAATGTCGGTGAGGGTCATCATCGGGTTGCCGGGAGTTTCGATCCAAACGAGTTTCGTGTGGGGTTGCATCGCCTCCGCCAGCGCTGCGATGTCACGAGTGTCGACAAGCGAGACTTCGATGCCAGCGCGACTAGCGATTTTATGGAGCAGTCGGTAAGTGCCGCCATAAAGATCGCAGCCGGCGACGATGTGGTCGCCCTGTTTCAGCATCGAAGTCACGCAATGAGTGGCCGCCATGCCGGTCGCGAAAGCCAACGCGCCACAGCCCCCTTCGAGCGAAGCGAGCGTCGTTTCGAGACACTTGCGGGTGGGGTTGCCACTTCGTGAGTAATCGAATGTCCCCCACTCACCAGCACCAGGTTGAACGAATGTCGTCGAAAGATGAATGGGAGGAACGACCGCCCCGGTGTGGGGGCAGGTTTCGTTGCCGACATGAATGGCGCGGGTGCGGAAGTGCATGGGGAAGGATGAAGGCAGAAGGATAAAGGATGAAGCAACATGGCCGACGAACTAAGTCTCGTCGGAGTGTCTCAAAGTTTCGTCAATAACCCGCTCATTCGCTCGCGAAGGTAGTCTTCGGGATACAAACAAAAAGCATACTCGCGGGAGTCGAGAATGCGAGTGGCGCGTTCTTGACGCTCGAGTTGTTCGCGGCGCTTTTGTAATTCGCGAACCTCTCTTTCGAGCGATTCCCACATTTCAAGGTTCGCCACATCGATGATTTGGTGCCGCTCCATATCGCTGGGGCTCGCTTTGGGCATGTGGACCGAAAGTCGCTTAGTTTGCTCTAATTCGAGCAAGAATCGCGAGTGTCGCGCGATGTAGTTTTCGGGGTGATAGCGCATGTCGCGAAGTGTTTGGTCGACGGCGGTGATGTCGCGCTTAGTGATCGGTGTGTGTTCGATGGGGGGCGATACTGTGGCCGAGATGGCCGAGTAGCTGGCTGGCGAGAATCCGAAAAATTCGGTCGCGAAGTCGGTAGTGACCTCGTCGTACTTCGCGCCGCCGATGCCGTGCAGGAAGAGATCGCCCAAGAGCAACCGGGCGATGAGCGTGGTGCTCAGGGCACGGGTGCGAATGAACACATCGTCGCGTTCGAGTGCCGCGAGACACTCGGCCAT
>JBGSWC010000353.1:0-5482 GCA_041752635.1 Pirellulales bacterium
TTTTGCCCGATTGCACGCAGCCGGTCACGGCGAAGCGGCGAAAGCCGAGCGTATCCATGCTGTGGAGCAGGTGGTAGGAGTAGGGCTGATTGAGCCGTCGCCACTTCTCGTCGACGTGGGGTCCCTCGGGCAGCACGACGACTTGCTCGGCGAATTCGACGCGCGAGCGCAGCCGCGGAATTCGCGCGCTGCGAATCGCCCATCGCAGCTCGTCGATGGTTGCGCGCTGCCGCGTGGGCGACACCTCACGCAGTTGTTGTTGGATCTTCTTCGGCGAGCGGATCGCTATCATCGTCGTCAGTAGTATCAAGAGCAGTAAGCAACCGCTCGCAATCTTCCATCGCTTCATTGAGGTGCCTGTGAGCATCGGGGCCGGTGAGTTGTGCGGTTTTGGCTAACTTCTCCGCCAGCTTTCGCAGCCGCGCAGCCCATTGAATGTGAACCTGGTGGACGACTCCGCGGGGGAGCATGTCGCGTTCGCGGGCGAGTCGCTTGTCGCGGAGCTCGTAGAAGCGTTCCTGCCAGCACTTCTCCTGCCAGTCGTCGTCGCTCGCGCCGGGAAAGAACTCGCCGAGAGCGGCACTCTTGAGCAGCTTGGCGAGACCGTGTTTGTGCTCCGCGAGAAAATCGTGGAGCCAGCGAATGACCGCCGCGACATCGACCGCTTCGCCTCGCAGCGGGATGCCATAGCTGGCCGCCTGTTCGAGCAGCACCTTGACCTGGCGGCCGCTGAATTCGCAGTAGTCCTTCTTCGGCATCGACCGAACATACCGCCGCCCATGCCGCTGATCCTTCTCTCGCTCGAATCGCTCCAGCGCGTTAAGCTCGGCACGAGTGAGCTTGCCCCCTTCGCGCCGTTTCTTGATCGCCGCTTGCTGCAGCTCGCGCTCTTGCTCGGCACGAAGCTGCTCCGCGAGCGTAGGCTCTGCGTCCGGCAGCGGTTCGGGCTCCAATCCCACACGTCTCGGCCTCCCACCAACGCTGTGGCGATGCGATTACTTACTTGCTGTTAATAGTCCTAGCCATGAAAAACTCTGTCGATCGGGGGCGAAGCACCACTGCGGGTACCCCCCGGAAGGACCCAATAGGGGGGGTGCCCCCCTGCCTCTCTTGCCCGTATTGCGATCAGCTTTCGCTCCTGCAACGCACGATTCCCCTAGCCACGATCGCTTCCCCCGATCTCGGCACTAGCACGGCTGTAATTGTGTAATCACTTCCTGCAACTGCATCAGTCGCATCAAGGTAGAGCTTGGCCTGCGTACCCAACACGCCTCGATCGCTTGCACTCACAACCAGTTCGGCTGGTGTGCTGCTGATTGGTACACCTACCGATTGCAGATACACGCCCGTTGGTAGCTTCTGCTCTGCCTCGAAGGCAACCCAAGCTTTCTCACCTGGCTCCATCACAATCGAGTTGGCTGCACGTGTGATGCCGTCGTGCCGCTTCGTGAGCTTCCAGACATTGGATTCGGCAATCGGTACCTGCTCGATTGGCCCAACTGCGGAACCGACAATTTCCACGGGCAGCGTGAATGCGTACAGCGTGAGTTGATAGCTAGCGTAAACGGCGATGATACATTCATCGCCGATGTTCAGCGTGGTAGGTGGAATGATCGTCAGAATGTAGTGACCATCGTTGCCCGCTTCTTCGCTTTCCAGTGTCCAATCGCCTACGTCAACAGACTCACCGTTGACGTAGATCGTCGAAAGCAGAATCGACTCGCCAGCAATGACAGTCACGCCGTTCGTGGTCGCTTTGAGCGGTCGGTAAAATGGCACGCCTGCTTGAATCATCGGTCGGCTCACTTGTCTGTTGATGTTGACTGTCGACTACTAGCTCGGTGTCACGCCGGTGGATTTGAGTGCCCGTTGCCGATCGGGATCAACCGCGTTGACAAACCCGTCGACGTCGGTCGAGCCGTCGCCCAAGGCGAGCTGCAACACCACAAACCCGGGAGGCAGGCTCCCTTGCCAATTGCCATCGGCGGTGAGCACGGCATCGGCATGGGCGAGCGAATAATTCGCCACTGTCGCGGGGTCGAGTGACGAATCGGCCCACAACAAACTGAGCGTCGCGCCGCTCCAAGTGCCGCTGCCAACCATGTCAATCAGTCCGCCCGGATGCGCGAGTGCCTCGCTTCGCACGGTCGAATCCTGGTCGCCTGGTTCGAGTGAAGTAATTACAAGCATCGCATCACCTGCTGAGTGAACGGGAACGGGAACGGTTTGAACTACGCGACTGCGATCGGCCAGGCGTAAGGCCGCTGGCGGCTGTCGCAGCGGTCGATACAGCCCACAATCGCCGCTCGACAATAGCGCCGCTGAGGTCGGCTGCCATATTGTTGCCCACCAGCACCAGGCCGCCGGTCACGACGTTCGGGCCGCCCAGCGGATCGACACGAAACGCATTCGCCGCGGCCAGTTTCGTCGGCAGGTCCGTGAGCACTTCGGCGACGCCAGCCGGGTTGGTGCGGTGGAAATTGAATTGCCGCATCGTCACGCCCGATGCGTTCGTTTGCGTGGTCCAGCTTGGTGTTCCGCTTTGCACGTTACGGAACAAGCCGTAGACGTCGGCCGTGAGTCGGACGATAGCCGGCGAGAAAATGACGGCGTCGAGCGTGAGCGCGGCCGTAACATCGTACTCGGTCCGCGTCCAACTGCCGCCGGAGTAGACGTTATGATTGATCTTAATAACATCGCTGCCGCTGGCTTTGTTGACGTTCGAACAGAGGAACACGTTGCCATTCGAGTCGCCCGCGACGGTCGATTGTAGGCTTGTTTGCACCGAACCATCGCCGACGGCATCGGCGGCCGCGTGCAAAATCCAGTTCGCCAAGTTGGTCGCGGCGTCGAGTGGTCCCGTTAATGTGTTACCAGCCAGGTCGCGCCAGGCGCTGTAGGAATCCCAGTTGACCGGATCGACGCACACCAGCGCCCCGACGTGGTGCGTGATCGTCGTCGACCCATCGCGCACCAAGAAAACAACCATCAATTCGCCGCTAACAATTTCCCAACAACCGATCGGCGTAGGTGCCAGGCTATTCTGCGCGTCGACCAATTTCAGCAGCGGGCCGTCGTCGTTGTGAGAGTAGATCGCCAGGTCGCGAGTGCCACCGGTGCCGATCGAGTGGGCCGAAAAGACGCGCGCCCCCACTTTGCCGATGCAAGCGTAACTAAACGCGTTGCCGGTCGTCGTGCCGCCGTCGTCGGTTACCGAGTCTTCTGTGGTCGGCAGGTTCAACAACGTCGTGAGGTCAGTTAGATCGATCGCTGTCGCGCTGACCGTCTCGACGAACGTACCGTCAATTTCGGAGTGTGCCGCGTTCACCACAGCGAGCACGTCGGCCGCGCTTTCGACCATCGCAATCGCCGCGTGAAAGTCGTGCGCAAACGCCGCTTGTTGCGATGCGTCGCCCGCATTCGCGCCGCTGTTTTCGTAAGCAACGCGGACCGGGAGCGGCCAGCCAGAGCGTCGGCCGGTCGTTCCTGCGGTGGTTGGTTTTGCGAATCGGCCGAGCGCATGACATTTGGCGTTGGCCGAGTTGCGATAGTTTTCGTTGACGAGCACCTCGCCCGCGCGAATGTAGCCGAGCGGATTAACTTTGCTCCAAGGATTTTCGGAGGGGAGTTGATTCGCGGGGAGCGTGAAATTCGGACGGACGTTGATCGATACCGTCGCGCCACTAGCAACGGTCAATGCCGCGTGGAGCGATCCGATGGTATCGCGAAGCTGCCAAGAATCGGCAATCGTCGCCGTGGCCGCATCGAGATACTCAACATCAGCGCGTTCCACACCATCGACAAACAGCGTCCCCCATTGGTGCGTCGCAACCGTCGCCGCGAGTTCGGGGCTCATTGCGTAGGTGAGCATCGTCGCCTTGCCCGCGTCGGTCGTCATATCGGGCAACCCGCCCGTGTCGATCCAACTAACTGGCCCCATCCACTGCGAGTGAAACAGCGTGTCGCCGTTGATCGACAATCCTGTCGCCGCCATGTTGGCGTTCATTGCCGTGCGCGTCGGCGAGATGGCCGTCTCGGCAAAATTCCAGGGGGTCGAGTCGGCTTGCGACGGGTCGTAAGCGAGCGCCCAGATGTTGTTGCCACGCCGTCCAATCGCCAGATATTGCACGGGCGCCGCGACGGGAATCGCGACGCTGGCCGAATGAGTCGTCGCGCCATCGCGAACGAAAATCCGCCAGGTAGCCAGGTTAAAATCGCCGCGTAAATAACGAGTGGCGCTCACGTTCACTTCGATCGGTCGCTGTGTGCCGGTGCCCGTACGGTCGCACATCAGCACGATCGCCCAGTCGCCGTCGCCGACGGGAAACGGGCTCGTCGCCGTTTTGAATCGGGGGCTTGTTCCCGTTGTAGGCAGTTGCCAGCACGACTTGACGGGCATTGAAATCTCATAGAACCCGTCGTCTGCTTCGCCATACGCCCCTAAACGCGTCGCGTAGTCACCAACATCAAACCCACCGAGATTCGAGAGCTTGATGTAGGCATGCCGCACACTGCCATCCATCAAAGCGCTGGAAAAGTGACCTAGAAACGTGCCGTCCCCGACGTTTGGAGTGATCGTTTGTAGCACGCTGCCGGCCGAGTCGGTCAGTACGGCCGTTGCAGTTACTGCGCCGTTGTCGGGGTCGGTAAAGGTACCAGTCAACAATCCTGTTGGCGACAAAGTCGCTGAGATGTCGGATACGAAATCTTCTGCGGCATAAATGACGTAGTCGATCTCAAAAACGCTCTCGCTAACCGTAGTGAAGCCGGCGCCGACCCCGAGGTAAAAGCGGTCAAGAAAAGCGAGACTTGGGACACCACCAAAAAATTCAATCACTTGCCAATCACCAACGGTGATCGGGATGATGTTAACATTCCCGCTGGCGATGGCCCACGAACCACCGCTTGAGTTGCCGAGATAAGCACGAAACGCATCAGTCCCAGAAACGCGGCGTACCCTCATCGCGCCGCGATATGTCACACTACCGTTCGTCTGAAGACCGCCCTGCCCGGTGGCATTCAAAACAGTCGCGTTGGTACCTAGCACTTGGCCAATAGGCACTGTCACCCGCAAAACGCCATCATACTCAACAGTTACCCCTCCCGGAGAGGCTACTGAGAATTGGCCGTCGTCAACCGTGAACTCTTCGTAAATGGGGAGTGGCATTCTTTCCCTTATTCTCCAAGTAGTGAGCCGTGGTAATCGAAATTCTGCCCGCCACTCAGGTGACAGTCGGCACCATCGGCCAGCAGTTCAGTGAGCGACTTGGCAGAGAGCATCAGATTCGAGCGATTGATGGCGATGTTCGGTTTCCGTTTGCGGTAATCGAGTTTTGCATGGATGCACTTCGGCTCCAGGCCGCTATACCCGTCGATTGTCACCACACATTTGCCGCTGGCTTTGATGAGTTCCTTGGCACCGCTCGGCAGAATGCCGCCGTCGAACGTCGCCTGAAAGAAGGTCTCAGAGCGTTTGTCGACC
>JBGSWC010000354.1:0-10924 GCA_041752635.1 Pirellulales bacterium
GAAGCAGATCATCTCATACGTTCGCAGCGTCGGCTGTTTGCCCGTCCACAATGCGATCAACATACTGGCGATGATCGCGCAGTAGGTCTGAATCTCGATTCCGTTCTGATCGTGCTTGAGCAGATGCCGGCAACCGAGAATATGCTTGAAGAAGCGAAAGAACGTCTCAATGGCCCATGCCAGCAGACAGCCTTCATGATTTCGATCTCCGCGTACGTTAAGTACAGGTAGGGTCAATTTCGAGAGGCGGCCTAAGGCCGCGAGTAATTCGAAAAGCGCCCGTCGCAGAGGAGTGACACGCAAACTTTGTACCCAACCAGACAAGATGTTTCCATTCGGCGAATTAGTCCTCCAAGCGAGCGCAGCTCGAATTGGCTGTTGTTTGAAAAAAATCGAGAACCCTTAGCGTTTTGCTTAATACTGGAGGCAACAACAACTTCATTACGTGTGCTCAATGGCGGGTTTCGACATCGAAGGACACCCACCTTCCACAACGGCTCAAACCGCCAATCGGGCCGGGTGGCCCTGGGTGATTGCTCCCCCAAGGCTCCCACAGATCCGGACGGTCGGATTTATTGGACTGGTGGCACTGACCTCCAGCGTGTTGCTGTGAGCCACCCGTCAGAGTCGTTGCAGCCATACTCCGTTACGCAACATGGCCAAAAATTGTCGTCGAAATTGGCCGCGCGGTGTGGTAGAAAGGGGGCATGAAACTCTGTTCGGCAAACACTGCTATACAAGCCAGAGGGTGGCAACCGACGCCTCAACCCTTGCCACTCGACTCTCCCCACTCCACTCTCGACTCTCAAAAATGGGTTTTGTCCAAAACGTCACCAACTGGTCAGTCAAAACCCAGGTACGAAATTCACCGGCAATGCTCGAAATCGACTGGAAAACAAGTGGTTTTTGCGATTTGCTAGCGAGACAAAATTCGGGGTTTTGTCCGCTCCAATCGTGTTTGCCATTTCGGGGTCAAAACGGTCAGAACTCGGAGCACGGCGCGTGAGGTCGCTGGGGCGCGTTAGTCGCGTGAGGTGGTCGATGTCGGCTTGTTGTGTAGTTTTATCTTGCGCCCAAACTCCGTAGCAATTCCAAGGCCCCGCCAATCTCGGCCTTTTGCCGGTCGGGCTGCTGGGGGATTTCGCGTTCGATGGTGAGTGGACCGGAGTAACCGATTTCGTCGAGCACGGCGAGGAACTGCTTGAAATCGACATCCCCCGCGCCGACGGGCGTCTCGGTGCCCCAAGTCACTGCTGGCTGGTCGCTCCACTTGGCGTCTTTGCAGTGGATGCTACGGACCCAGCGGCCGAGTTGCTTGAGGGCCGGCAAAGGCTCGCCGATGCCATAGAGAATCATGTTGGCCGGGTCGAAGTTGATGCCAATGTTGGGCCGTGCGACATCGACCAAGAACGCATCGAGCACATCGGCCGGTTCCTGTCCCGTTTCGAGGTGCAGCACTTGGTCGTTTGTGGCCAAGTAATCGCACAGCTCTTGGGTGAGCGCGACCATATCTTTGTAGCCCGACGAATTCTCATCGTGAGCGACGAACCCTAAGTGTACCCCCACTGGTCTCACCCCCAAGTGACGAGCGAAGTCGGCGATCTGCTTCAGTTCCTCAAATCGCGCGGCACGCGTTTCGAGCGGGACGAGACCGACCGTCTTCTCGACGGTCGGAATGTCGGCATAGCTCTCGCCGGCAAAGCCGGCGAAGACGACAGTCACCTCAATGCCAAGCTTCGCGAGTTGCTCACGAAACTGGGCGGCCCGCTCGGGCGTCCGCGCTGCTGGGCTAGGCGTGTGCAGATGGCAAGTGGCGACGCCCAGCTCATGGGCCACATCGAGATGGACCCCCAGCCCTTCGTCGATGCTACAGAAAACTCCGAGGGGCCATTTTGGCATGATTGCTCCGATTGCGATTTTGTTGCACGTGGTGAGAGTGTGAGTTCACCGCATCGAGCGGCGATTGTCCAGTGCGGACCCGTGAGGCCGGCGGTGAGACCTTCGTGTTGTTCGTGTGAACAAGTCGGATTGGCAACAAAGTCACGACTTCGGCCGAATAAGCGCATCGCCCCCATGCGAAGTAACTTTATGGAATTTCGCCAACCGGCCAAACGGCCGTGGCCCGGCGTCTTTAGTTGACACCCCCTGGTGCCGCCATTAGTCTAGTGGGGATAGGCATTTACGTCGTTCGTGCCCAACACTTCGCGGCTTTTCGAGACATTGAGTCACAATGGCAGACATCGGCGATTATCTGGTTCGCGCAAACATCGTCAGCAACGAGCAGTTGGCCGAAGCTCGCGGCATGGCGACCAAAAATCGCCTGAAAATCAACGACGCGCTAGTTCAACTGGGCTATGCCAATAGCGAAGTGATCAGCAAGGCGATGGCCAAGCAGTTTGGCTATGAGTTCTTCGATCTCAAAGATGTGGCGATTCCGCCGTCGGTGGTCGAGCTCGTGCCCGAGTCGGTCGCCCGCGAAAACGCGGTGATACCGCTCGCCGAAGAAGAAGGTTCGCTGAAAGTGCTGGTTAGCGATCCCCAGGACTTCGACACGATCGACAAGCTGCAGTTCATTCTCAACCGCAAGATCGAAATCGCGATCGCCACACGGGAGAGCATTCTCGAAGCGATTAACCGCAACTACGGGCAGGGGATGGATGAGTCGGCTGACTCGATGCTGCAGGAATTCACCGACACGGCGATCGACTTCACCGAAACCGAAGATGGCGATGGCGACGGCGATGAGGATGTCGACGAGTCGAGTGCGCCGATCGTGCGGCTTGTGCAATTGATGATTGGCGAAGCGGTGCAGTTGCGGGCATCCGATATCCACGTCGAGCCCTTTGAAGACCGGGTGCGGATTCGTTACCGCATTGATGGAGTGCTCGTGGAGCGCGATAGCCCCCCCAGGCGGTTACTAGGGGCATTGCTCTCGCGTATCAAGATTCTCGCCCGCATGGACATCGCTGAGCGTCGCCGAACTCAAGACGGTCGCATCAAAATCACCGCCGGGGGCAAAGAGCTCGACCTCCGGGTCAGCATGCTCCCCACCAGCCACGGCCAAAGCTGTGTGATGCGACTTCTCGACAAAGACAACATCAAGGTCGGCGTCCGGCAACTGGGGCTTTCGGAACGCGACTTCAAAGTTTTCCGTAGCCTGATCCGGCGCCCGAACGGCATTCTGCTGGTCACCGGACCAACCGGGTCGGGAAAAACGACGACACTCTACGCAGCGATGAACGAGCTGAACCGCCCCGACCGTAAGATCATCACGGCCGAAGACCCGGTCGAATATTACTTGCCGGGCATCAACCAGGTGGAAGTGAAGCACAACATTGGGCTCGATTTTTCGAAGATCATTCGTGCCATGTTGCGGCAAGCCCCCAACATCATCTTGGTGGGGGAGATGCGGGATTACGAGACGGCATCGATGGGAATCCAAGCGAGTTTAACAGGACACTTGGTTTTCAGTACCCTACACACGAACGATGCGCCCGGTGCCATTACACGTATGGTCGATATGGGAGTCCCCAATTATCTAGTCGCGGGCAGCGTTATTGGCGTGCTAGCTCAACGATTGGTGCGCGTCATCTGCAAGAAATGCAAGCAGCCCCACACCCCCACCGAGGCCGAATTGCGGGCAACCGGCATCACTCCTGAACAGGCCGAAACGGCCACGTTCATGAAGGGACGGGGGTGCAGTTCGTGTGGAGGTAGCGGCTATCGTGGTCGACTCGGTGTGTTCGAATTGATGACAATGAACAGCCGCATTCGCGAGCTCACTTTCCAGGGAGCCGCGACCCAGGACATTCGCAGAGAAGCCGTAAAGCTAGGTATGACAACGCTTTGGGACGATTCGATCCTGAAAGTGCTGAACGGAACAACGACAATTGAAGAAGTCTTCCGGGTAGCGAAAAAATCGGAGCACTAAGTCGTTGCGATTGATCAACTTTGCGCCGTTAGCGAAAGTTGCCACCCCCTTGGGCAGTCGTGAGACTGAGCACCCGAAGCCAAGCTCGCGAAGACTTCGGATGGTCACTCGGATCAATCGAATCACACCACAGACATGTTCGTTCCGAGCAACAACTCGCGACAATTCGCTCACCTTCCTGCTTGAGTCGGTTGCCAGCAGAGTGGATAATACATCGAGCACGTGACGGTAGCAGTCTGTGGCGAGAGGTTGAAAACACTTCGTCCCACAAACAGCTTTCCCGCCGCTGGGCTCGCGATGCCAGCAGGTCGCCAGTCGCGGGGGCGCGACGACTTGCTTTGCGAAACTTGTCTTGCAGATGCTTGAGCAAAGCTCGGAACAATGTTCTCTGCCGTTGGGTGTCAACTGTGTGCCGGTGCGCACTCACCAAACACCACCAACCCGGTTCGAATGATTCGCCATGGGCACGATTCTCATTGACAAACTGCTTTCGGCCGCCATTAAACAAGGCGCGAGCGATTTGCACATCACGGTGGGGCAACCTCCCGTGCTGCGATTGCATGGCCGGATGCAGAAGCTCAAGACCAAAGTGCTCGAAGCGCCCGACACGATGGGGTTGATGAAAAGCATCACGCCCGATCGTTGCCAGCAAGAATTCCAAGAGACCGGCAGTACCGACTTTGGTTTCGCGTTTGGCGAACAGGCTCGCTTTCGTGTGTCGATATTTCGGCAACGAGGCAATGTGGCGATGGTGCTTCGGCAGATTCCGGTCGATCTGTTCACAATGGATCAACTCGGACTGCCCGAGATTTTCAAGAAAATCATCATCCGCCCACGCGGGCTGGTGCTTGTCACCGGGCCGACCGGTTCGGGTAAGAGTACGTCGCTGGCGGCGATGGTCGACTACCTGAACGAAAACCTCGACCATCACATTATTACGATCGAAGACCCGATCGAGTTCCAACACAACCACAAGAAGTCGACAATCAACCAGCGCGAGGTTGGAGTTGACGTGACGAGTTTCTCTGAAGCGATTCGTCGCGCCCTTCGCCAAGACCCCGACGTAATTCTCGTCGGCGAAATGCGCGACCTTGAAACAATCGAAGCGGCCATCACGGCCGCCGAAACCGGCCACGTGGTGTTTGGTACGCTCCACACGTCGAGCGCTGCCGGCACCATCAACCGTATCATCGACGTCTTCCCAACCAATCAACAAGATCAGATTCGTACGCAGCTTGCGTCTTCGATCATTGGCATTCTTTCGCAGCAACTACTCAAGAAGGTCGGAGGTGGCCGCGTGGCGGCATTCGAGACGCTCGTCGTCAACTCAGGCATCGCCAACCTCATTCGCGAGAACAAGATCTTTCGCATCACGTCGCAAATTCAGACTGGTGCAAAGTATGGTATGCAGTTGCTCGACGACCACATCTTCAAGCTGTGGAGAGACGGGCTGGTGTCGAAGGAAGACGCGCTGGCAAAATGCAACACACCCGACGACCTCGCCGCCCGCTTCGCCGCGGCCGAACGGGGAATGTTTGACGACGATCCCAACGAACGTGAATAGAGCGACCGAAATGTAGCCACCGTCGCCAGACGGTGGATGAAACAAGAAAAGGGCATCGACCGTCTGGTGACGGTGGCTAAAGAACAATCAGAGACAACTTCCCATGGCAATGCGACGTATCGGACAAATTCTGGTCGACCTCGGTTTCATCACCGACGAACAGCTTGAGCTGTTGGTCGACGAGCAGAAGCAGCACCCCGGACAACTGTTCGGCCGCGTCGCTATGGACATGGGCCTCGTTAGCGAAGAACAGGTGGCTCAATCTCTGGGCGAGCAGATGTCGCTGCCAGTCGTGACGGTGACCGATCTCACCATCGACAAAGAAGTGCTCAGTAAGGTGACCGAGCCAATGGCTCAGATGTATCGCATCATTCCGATCACGCTCAAGGACGACACGCTCACCGTGGCGATGTGCGATCCACAAAACCTGGGCGTGCAGGATGAGTTGCGAACGTTTCTGGGATTCAACATTCGCGTGGTCGTGACGACCGAAAGCGCCATGATGTCGGCGCTCGAGCGTTACTATGGCGAGAATACCGAGAGCGTCGAGAGCATCGTCTACGACCTCGAAAACGACGCCGACCTCGCCAAAGCAGCGGCCGAAGTCGGGGGCGATGGGCCAATTGACCTGACCAGCGTCGAAGCACTTGCCGACAGCGCGCCGGTGAGAAAACTGCTCAACATGGTGCTGCTGCTGGCGATCAAGGACCACGCCAGTGACTTGCACTTCGAGCCGTTTGAAGACGAGTTTCGCATTCGCATCAAGGCCGACGGTGTGCTCTACGAAATGGTACCACCGCCGCGCCACTTGGCATTCGCGATCACCACTCGCATCAAAGTGATGGCCAACCTCGACATCGCGGAGCGGCGTATGCCTCAGGATGGTCGCATCGAGTTGTCGGTCGGTGGCCACCAAGTTGACTTGCGAGTGAGTGTGCTGCCAACCATGTTTGGCGAGAGCGTCGTCATGCGAGTGCTTGATCGCTCGGTCGTGTCGCTCGACCTCGAAAAAGTCGGTATGAACGAAGAAACGCTCGCAGGGTTTCGCGAAGCGATCATCCGTCCCAACGGTGTCGTCCTCGTGACCGGTCCCACAGGCAGCGGCAAGACAACCACGCTTTATTCCGCGCTCAACGAACTCAATAAGATCGAAGACAAGCTCATCACCACCGAAGACCCGGTCGAATACGACATCGATGGAATCATCCAAGTGCCGATCGATGCCTCCATCGGCAACACGTTCGCCAGTTGCCTGCGGGCGATACTTCGGCAAGACCCCGACAAGATTTTGGTCGGCGAAATTCGCGACCTCGAAATGACCCCTGAAGAGGCCCGCGGCAAGAAGTTTTATCGCGGTGGTGGCTGCGAAGTTTGCAATAACACCGGCTACAAAGGTCGCGTTGGACTCTTCGAACTTATGGTAATGAACAACGATTTACGCGACATGATCATGAATAACTGTCAAACTGAAGAACTACGCGAAGCGGCCCGCAAAGCGGGCATGGTCACCCTCCGCGACGCCGGTATGAAAGCCGCCCTCGAAGGAACTACCACCCCCGAAGAAGTCATTCGCGAAACAATTATGGAAGCCTAACAAGTTATCAGGGGTTAGTTTTCAGTTGTCAGTCAATGCAACTGAAAACTGACTACTAACTGACCACTGAAAACTGATTACTGAAGACTACGAAAATGCCTACTTTTCAATTTGAAGCGATGGACGCCACGGGTGCGGAGATCAAAGATGTGATCGATGCGCAGACCGAGGAAGAAGCGCAAGCGACGATCCGCCAGATGGGCTACTTCGTGACCAAGATTTCGGTCAAGAAGAGTCGCAAGACGGCGGCAGAAACGGGCGCGAACAAAAAGAAAAAGCGTGGCCTCGTATTCGGTGGTGTGAAGAGCCGCCAACTCACGACATTCACGCGACAGCTCTCGATTCTGCAAGACGCGGGGCTACCGATTTTGCGAAGCCTGCGAATTCTCGCCACTCAGGCCAAACCGGGGCGGCTCAAGTATTCGCTCGAAGATACCTGTGACGAGATCGAAGCGGGGTCGACGCTCAGCGAGGCGATGGCCAAAAGTCCCAAATGCTTCAATCGCCTCTACGTCAACATGATCAAGGCGGGCGAAGCGGGTGGTGCGCTCGAGCTGATTCTCCAACGGTTGGCCGACTTCCAAGAACGGGCCGAGTCGCTCAAACGCAAAGTCAAAGGGGCAATGGTTTACCCGGTGTTCGTCGTCGGTATCGCGACGCTCATTTTGACGATGATCATGATTTTCATCGTGCCGAGCTTTGAGGAAATCTTCACCGACTTCGACCTGCCACTACCGCCCATGACAGTGCTGCTGGTGACGATGAGTAATTGGGTCGCCAGTTACTGGTTTTTGATTCCGCTGATTCCCATGTCGATCTTGCTGTTCATCAAGTTGATCCGCAAATTCAAAGCAGGGCGAATGGGCTGGGACCAATACATCATTAAGGTGCCCGTGTTCGGCCAGATCGTCGAAAAGAATACTGTCGCTCGCACCACGCGAACGCTCGGCACGCTGGTGGCGAGTGGTGTGCCGATTCTCGAAGCGCTGAACATTACCCGCGACACGTCGGGCAACGCCGTGTTCGAGCGAATGTATACCAAAATCAGCGAAGCGATCCGTGACGGTGAGTCGCTCGCGAAGCCGATGAAAGAGAACTCGACTCCCGGCTTTCATCCGGTGGCGCTCTTCTTCTGGATCACTTCGATTCCAGTTCTCGGCGCGCTGATTTACCTGCTCAAATACAAACAACGCGTCGTCGACGACTTGGTTGTCAACATGGTCGACGTAGGCGAAGAAACGGGTGAGCTCGACACCATGCTCTACAAAGTGGCCGACGTTTACGACGAAGAGGTCGCGGTGCTCACCGACAGCTTAACCAAGCTCATGGAACCACTGCTGATCGTCTTCCTTGGCGGAGCTGTCGGTTTCATCGTCATCGCGCTGTTTATCCCACTGGTGAGTTTGATCGAGAACCTTAGTTAGTGCGGAATGCTGAGTGCGGAATTCGGAATGAAAAGCGAGATGAGAAAGAAGTTCCAATAGCCGACGAGCTACGCCTCGTCGGAGTCGCAAACAATGTAAATGATATTTGACAAGCGAAACTCAATCATGAACGTAAAGTCGATAAAGCTGCTCTCTGCCCTCCGCCCTCTGCCTACTGGCAACGCGCGTAGCGGTTTCACCCTCATCGAACTCCTGGTCGTGATCGCCATCATTGGCGTCTTGGCGGCGCTCTTGCTCGTCGCCGGCAATGCCGCGATTCGCACAGCGCGCGAAGCCGCGATGCGCGCCGAGATCAATCAAATCAGCGACGCCTTTCAAGCGTATGGCAACGACATTTCGGGGGGCTCGTATCCACCCAACGTGATTGGTGCTCAGTCGCCGAACGACCCGGTCTTCAAAGACTTTGTTACCCATTTCAAAAAAGCGTTTCCGAAGAGTCGCGAGCCCGATTCACTGTTGCTGGCAATTGCCGGTTTGGGGAGCAGCCAAATGAATCTTCCAGGAGGATTGACCCCTGCCGAGGCGATTTACTTTTGGCTTGGTGGTTTTAGCAAAGACGCCCAGTATCCGATCTCAGGCCCCGGTGGTCCGTCGTTCAACGTGGCCGATGGCGAAGACCTTGGCAAACGCGTCCCGCTGCTTGATTTCGACGTCTCTCGCCTCGGCCCCCGCAACAGCGATGGGACATTCGGTGCCGTTGATCGAGGGTTTACCTACAAGATAAATGTCAATGGTGGCCCACAGCAGATTCGCCGCATTAACTTCTGGACCTACACACCCGGTTACGCCAAAAAGCCATTGGTGTATCTCGACTGCTCGCGGGGGCTGAACGACCGGTTGCATCCGCAGGTGGCTGGCGAAGATCAAGTTGTCGGTATCAAGACCCGCAACAGCACCGTTTCGGCGAATGCCCCGCTGACACTCCGCGACATTCGCTACGCTAACGAAGGCAAGTGCCAAGTGTTGTGCTGTGGGCTCGACGACGTGTGGGGCAATTTTTCGGTGTTCTTCGTTGATTCGAGTACGAATCCAAGCAACATCTTGCTCTATCCCGATGGTCCATTCATCGGCGAGCTAGGCGACACGATTTCGAACTTCACGAACAACACGACTCTGGCCGACGACCAACCGTAATGCGTTTATCACCTCTTACAACTTGCTGCGCTTCGCGAGTGAATGACGAAGCACAAATGACGAATGGCGAACGAAAACTTTCGTCACTCGGATTTCGTCATTCGTCATTACGAAGCGGTTTTACGCTCGTCGAGCTGTTGGTGACGATTGCGATCATCGCCATCTTGGCGGCGCTGTTGCTCGGCGTCGCCGCCGGAGCGGCAACGACCGGCCGCATCAGCCGCACCAAAGGGGTCGTCGACCGCATTCATACGCTTGTGATGCAGCATTACGACACTTATCGCACACGGCGGGTAGTGGTGAGTGATGCCGCGCAACAAGCGGTGCGCAGCTCAAACGTTAGCAGTGGCGAAAAGGGAAAAACTCTTGCCGGATATCGACTCAACGCGGTTCGCGAGCTGATGATGCTCGAGATGCCCGACCGCTGGAGCGATGTCTGGCTCTACCCGATTACAGTAAACGACGATCCGACTGATGTAATCGACGAAGTAAGAAAACCAAACAGCACCGTTGGCGTGCCGCGATTTCTCGCGTCATCGTCGGGAAGCGCTTACGGCGGACCGACTCCGCTTAACGAAGCCTACCGACGCGAGTACGCGCGAATCGCCCGCACGGCGTCGATGGACGCTATCCTTGCTAACCAAGGTGCCGAATGCCTTTATATGACAGTCATGTTCGCCACGGCCGATGGCGAAGCTCGCGGCCTGTTTGCCGAATATCAAATCGGCGACACCGATGGCGATGGTGCGTTTGAGTTCATCGACGGTTGGGGCAACCCAGTCGAGTGGCTTCGCTGGCCGGCCGGCTACATTTCGTCGTTGCAGTCGAGCGCGGCATTGCTCGGCGACCCGGCGCAACCTGCTTGGGTCTCGGCTGCCGGGGCCGACCACGACCCCTTCGATTTGTACCGTAGCGATCCGAAGGCCTTCCGGCTGGTGCCGCTGATTTTCTCGGCCGGCCAGGACCAGCGCTACGGTATTTACACCGCGCGGGGCACATCCATTTGGACAGCGGCGGGAATCAATCCTTACGGCACCTATGTGGCCGACCCAGCCAACACGGGCGGAGTCATTGGCTACCTCGGCACACCCGTATTGAGTGACTCCACGCAGTCGAGCGGCATTGTTCAAATCAACACCGACGAATCGACCGACAACATCACCAACCACCTCATCACGGCCGAATAGCACTGGTGCCGAACCATCGCTAGCTTCTTACCATGAAAAAAGTCACTTTCAACAATCTGGCGAGCCGTC
>JBGSWC010000355.1:0-9578 GCA_041752635.1 Pirellulales bacterium
CATCGCCATAACATCCACACTTCGGCCCGCGGCCGCAAAAAATTGTCTACGGACTGCCATGCCCATCGACTGGAAACCATTCGTCGAACTCGTTGCCGACCACAAATCGTTTGTGCTGCACACCCACATGCGTGCCGATTGCGACGCGCTGGGGAGCGAGCTCGGCATGGCGGCCGCGCTTTTGCAATTGGGCAAACGAGTGCGGATCGTTAACGGCGACGCGGTGCCGCCGCACGTCGCGTTTATCGATGTCGACAACCGCATCGAAGTCTTGGGCTTCGGCGTCACAGCGGCAGATATTTCCGACGACCGCATCGACTGCCGGATGTTGCTCGACACCAGTGCTTGGCAACAGATGGGACCACTTGCCCCGATCTGGAAAGAGTCGACATCGACAAAAATTGTGATCGACCACCACGTCAGCGGCGACGACCTTGGTGCGCACGAGTTCAAAGAAATCAACAGCGAATCGAATGGCCGGCTGGTGATGCAGGCCATCGAAGCGCTCGGCGCGACGCTGACGCCGACTGTCGCGACACAACTCTTCACGGCCATGGCGACCGATACCGGGTGGTTTCGTTTTGCGTCGGTCACACACGACACGCTGACGGCGGCGGCGAGGTTAGTCGCCGCCGGTGCCGAACCAGCCAGTGTCTTTTCGCTGCTTTTCGAACGCAGCACTAAAGCACGCGTCCAACTGCACGGCCGCATCATGGCCGACATGCAACTCGCTCCGGGAGAAAAGTTTGCCTGGGCCACGGCCACTCTGGACGATTTTGCCGCCACCGGTGCCGAACAGAGCGACACCGAAGATGTCGTGAACCGGTTGCTCACGGTCGATGGCGTTATTGCCGCCGCGCTATTTGTCGAAGTCGAGCCGAGCCTTACAAAAGTGAGCCTCCGCAGTCGCACCAAATTCGACGTAAGTGCAATTGCCGAAAAGTTCGGTGGTGGTGGTCACAAGGCTGCCGCAGGCGTGCGAATCGACGCACCACTGGCGACGGCAGTGCAAAGCGTAATTGACGCGGTCCTCGAAGGCATGGAATAATCGAACGGGCCATTAGCTTCCTCCTTCTACCGCTTATTTTTCATGTCCGAACCTGAAAATATCGATTCCACCGGGCCACGACGGGGCTTTTTGTACCATCTCGCGGCGGGACTTGCCGCCGCCGTGGCGGTGCTGGGTCCGCTGGGCGTCGGCATAGCCGCGTTTCTCGACCCAGTGGTTCGTAGCAAAAAAAAGAAAGGCGACTTCATTCGCGTCGCTTCGCTCGATGCGGTTCCCCCCGATGGCAAACCCTATCGCTTTGCCGTTATTACCGATCGCAACGACGCCTGGACCCACCACCCCCCCGAACCCATTGGCACCGTTTATTTGCGTCGCGACAGCGACAGCGCGCCGCCTGTCGCCATTTCGTCGATCTGTCCCCACCTCGGCTGCGGCGTTCACTGGGACACGTCGGCCGACAATTTCCTCTGTCCTTGCCATAACAGCGAATTCAAAATCGACGGAGCCATCGCCGACCCAGCCAGTTCGCCAAGCCCTCGCGGACTCGATCACCTTGCCGTCGAACTGCGTGGCAACGACATTTGGGTCAACTACCTCACGTTCAAAGTGGGCGTCGCCGACCAAATCGAAGTTTAGAGCGGTCAATATTCAGCGGTCCGCTAACAGCCAGAACATCCTCGCATCGCGACTGCCTTCGTCATTCGTCATTCATTATTCCGCATTCGGCAAACATGCTCTCCACTCTCGACCATTGGCTCGAAGACCGCACCGATTACAAGCGTTTCTTTCACGAGACGCTGTTTCAGCGCATTCCCGGCGGCGCGCGGTGGCGCTACTGCTGGGGAACGACGCTCATGCTTGCGTTCTTCACGCAACTGATTACGGGCGTCTTTCTCTGGATGCACTACAGCCCCAGCACACAAACGGCGTGGGAAAGCGTTTACTACATTCAACACGAAATGACCGGCGGTTGGCTGTTGCGAGGCGTTCACCACTACATGGCCTCGGCCATGATTGTGTTGCTTGCGATTCATCTGATGCAGGTGGTCATTCACGGCGCTTATCACGCTCCACGCGAAATCACCTTTTGGCTCGGGTTGCTGTTGATGCTGATTGTGCTGGCGCTCGGACTCACCGGTTATCTGCTACCTTGGGATCAGCGTGGGTTTCGCGCCACACAAGTCGCCACCGGCATTGCCGGAGCGTCGCCGATGATCGGCGATCAAGTCAAGACGCTCGCCGTGGGGGGGTCGGAGTATGGCCACCACACACTCACGCGATTTTTTGCGCTCCACGCCGGTGTGCTGCCGGGCATTTTGATCGCGCTGTTGGTGGCTCACGTTGCCATGTTCCGACGTTACGGAGTGACCGCGCCCGAACAAACCGCGAAGTCCGATGCTTACTATTGGCCCGATCAAATGCTCCGCGACGCTGTCGCCTTCTTAATGGTTTTAGTGACCGTCACACTGGTCACTATTTACATGGGTACCGAACTAGGCCCGCCGGCCGATGCGTCGCAGTCATTTAACTCGGCACGACCCGAGTGGTATTTCTTGTTTCTGTTTCAACTACTAAAAATGGTCGAACTTGTCGCCCCTGGCGAAACAGGCACGCGGCTCGGCGCGCATATCATCCCCGGTGCGGTGCTCGCCGTGATGGCGCTCATGCCGATCGTTGGCCGCTGGAAACTGGGCCATCGCTTCAACATCGGTTTCGTCATAGCGATCTTCATCGCCATTCTGGGACTTTCGGCCAAAGCGCTGCACGAAGACTATAACGGCGAAACCAAGGCCTCGCGCGAGTTTCTCGCAGCCAAAAAGCTGGCCCTCGCCGAATCGGAGCGAGCTTACGAAATCGCTCACCAAGGCATCGCGCCCAGCGGCATTCTGTCGATGATTCGCACCGACACAAAGATCGCCGGCTTCCGGCTGTTCGAACGTCACTGCGCGACCTGCCACGCCCACTATGACACATCGGGCGAGTTCACCGAGCCACTCGCGACGATCAAGCCCGAAACTTGGTCGGCCCCCAACCTGTTTGGTGTCGGTAGCCGCGGGTGGAACGCGAATGTACTCGATCACGAGCAATTCATTAGCGACCAGATGTTCGGTTACAAAGACTCGCCGTTTGTCGAGGGCGAAATGGCCGAGTGGCTCGCCGACAATCTCGCCGATCCCGATGACGAAACCAAAACGAACATTGCTAATACCGTCGCCGCGCTAGCGGCAATGGCCGATTTACCGTACGAAGCAAAAGAAAACGCCGAGAGTGGCGAGCAGATCGAAGCCGGCATCGAAGCGATCAACAGCACTTTCAGCTGTGTCGACTGTCACAACTACGAGGGCCAAGAATTCGCCCGCGTTGCCGACGACGATTACTTCTTTGAAGCCCCCGACCTGACCGGCTATATGTCGCGCGACTGGATGCTGGCGTTCATTCGCAACCCAGGCGCGTCGCAGTTCTACGGCGAACGCAACGACCGCATGCCGGCCTTCGCGCCCCACGATGACCAAGCGCTCAATCAAGTGACCGACGCGGAACTCGAGACAATCGTCGATTGGTTGCGCCGCGATTGGTCGCTCGAATCGACCGACGAGCCTTAGCGCAGCAATGGGTGGCTTGCCCCGCGTGCAGGCGCAACATGCGACCGAGTTCGTATAATTGGGGGCGAAGCCACCCACAGGTTTAGAGTCACAATATGCTAGCCCTATTAACTCGCGTCACCATCGGCCTCCTTGCGATGGTTACGCTATTGCCGTTGCTCCCGGTAGGCGCGTGGTGGGTTCGTCTGTTCGACTTCCCACGTTTACAGATTGCCGCGCTAGTAACATTACCGCTCGTTTCCCTTTGCATTTGGGCTTGGACCGCTGGGTGGTCGTGGGAACACGGCCTGCTGCTCCCAGTCACGATTGGCATTGGGCTGTGGCAACTCAGTCATGTCGCGCCTTACTTGCCCGTGTGGGGCAAAGAACTGCCCAGCGTTTCCGCAGGCGAACTCGCCGATCACTCTGTCTCGGTGGTTAATCTCAAGTTCGAGAACGAGCAGCGGCAACAGGTTCTTGCGCAACTCAAGTCGATTGACAGCGATCTGCTGCTGCTGATTGAAATCAACGAAGCGTGGAACGAAGCATTGGCACCACTCGCCGATCGATATCCGCATCGTGTTGGCGTCGTTCGCGAAGAAGGGCTCGGCATCATGCTCTTTAGCAAGTTGCCGCTAAGCGATCCCGAAGTAAAGCACTTGGTGTCAAAAAAGCGGGCTTCGATTTTCGCGCGGCTCCGCTGGCACGACGGTCGCGAAGTGAGGTTCGTCGGTCTCCATCCAACCCCCCCCGGCTTGTGGGACGAAAGCCAAGACGAGCGACACGACAGCCGCATCCGCGACGCTGAGTTGTTGATCGTCGCCAAAGAGGCCAAGGAATCGCCCGACGACGACTGGCTCATCACGGGCGATTTCAACGACGTCGCCTGGAGCCACACCACGCGGATGTTCCAACGAATCAGCGGCCTCAAGGATCCACGAGTCGGTCGTGGGCTCTACAACACCTACCACGCCGAAAGTCGGCTATTTCAGTTTCCCATCGACCAGGTGTTTTTGTCGCCAACGGCATCCATTGTCGATCTCGATCGCTTTCACCCCACAGGCTCTGACCACTTCGCGATCACAACAACCATTGCATGGGACGGCACGCAGCCAGCCAACCCCGATCCCGAAGGAAACGACATGGAGCAAGCCGACGAGATGGTGGCCGAAGGACAAGAAGACTCACGAAAAGAGTGACGCGAGGGCCGGATTTCGATCCGCCGATTGTGGTGTCTAATCAGGGGCTGCCGGAAACTGTTACGGGGCCTACTTCCCGCTCTTCGATTCACTCTTTTGAACCCGCCCCGGCTTCGGCTTCCGCCGTGCTGGTTTCTTGCCATTGCTGGGATCTTCGGCGGCGGTCTCCGACTGCGGCGGTGGGGTGGCTTCTGCAACCGTTAGGGTCGCGGGTGGCAACACACCATCCATCAACATTTGCTGGCTGCGATAAAAGGACGAGTTATCGGACTGCTCGGCCGCAACGTAGGTGCCGTCGGGTTGCATGATTCGCGCGCGGGCGTTGTCGACCAGATAGGTCGGCACGATTTCTTTGACGATCTTCTCCTTTATCGCAGGCGACTCGATCGGAAACATCACCTCGACGCGACGTTCAAAGTTCCTCGGCATCCAGTCGGCGCTACTCGCGAAGACCTGTTGCTTAGGCCCTTCGCCAAACACCATGATGCGGCTGTGTTCGAGAAACCGATCGACGATGCTCCGTACGCGAATGTTCTCGCTGATCCCTTCGAGCCCAGGTCGCAAACAACAGATACCGCGAATCACCAAGTCGACCGGCACGCCAGCAACGCTCGCGCGATAGAGGGCCTCGATGGTTTCGCGATCGACGAGCGAATTGAGCTTTGCAAAAATCCGCGCTCGTTTACCTTGCTTCGCGCGGCCCGTCTGTTCGTCGATCAGTGCGAGCGTGCGGAAGTGCAAATCCTGTGGTGCGACGATCAGCTTCTGCCAGCGGTTGAGTTGCGAATAACCCGTGAGAAAGTTAAACAATGCACTCGCATCGTCGGCGATTGTCTTGTCGGCCGTGAACAGCCCGATGTCGGTGTACTGAGTTGCCGTTGACGGGTTGTAATTTCCGGTACCGAGGTGAACGTATCGCGTGGCTCGTTTGTCTTCGTGGCGGACGACCATCGCCAGCTTGCAGTGCGTCTTCATGTCCATGAAACCGAACACGACGTGAACGCCGGCTCGTTCCATTTGCCGCGCCCACGAAATGTTGTTCGCCTCGTCGAAGCGAGCTTTCAGTTCGACAAGTGCCGTGACGTGCTTACCATTCTCGGCCGCTTCGATGAGTGCCTTGACGATGGGGCTATCGCCGCTGGTGCGATAAAGCGTTTGCTTGATAGCCAGCACCTGCGGATCGGCCGCCGCGCGACGGATGAACTGCTCGACCGGATCAAATGAATCGAACGGATGGTGGAGCAACACATCGCCCCGCGCGATTGTCGCGAACAGGTCGTCGTTGCGAGAAAAGCCTGGTACCGCTCGCGGCACGTGCGACGAGACTCGCAAGTCCTCGAAGCTCACTTGGCCAATCAACTCGAAGAAGCCGGTCATGTCGAGCGGACCGTCGACGGCGTAGACTTCGCTGTAACCGCGAGCCGATGGGGCTTCGCCGTCGTGCAGCTCTTCTTCGGCAATGATCGTCCGCCGCAAATCGGGATGCAGGTCGGCCGAGATTTCGAGCCTTACCGATTCGCTTCGCTGCCGATCGCGCAAGCGATTTTCGATCGCCCGCACCATGTCATCTCCTTCTTGCTCGAGCAGCTCATAGTCCATGTCGCGGGTGACGCGGAACTCGCCGCTGGCGATGATTTCGTACCCGCCGAACAGTTCAGGCAATCGACGGGCGACAACTTCTTCGATCGCCACAAAACTTTCGCGATTGCCTTGCTCAATGGGCAGGAACCGCGGTAACACCGAAGGCAACTGGACCACCGCAAACATGTTCGCCGGGCCGATACCCTTGCGCCTGGCGAGTTTCGCGGCGACGTAGAGCCCGCGGTTGTGAAACCTTGGACTAGGGTGACTCGGATCGATCGCCATTGGTGTCAGCACCGGATAAACACGCTGACCGAAATACCGATCGAGACTCTTCCGCTGCGGCCCATCGAGCGAGTCTTCCGAAACGACCCGTAGACCCGCCTCAGCGAGCTTCGGCTTGAGAGACTGGTTCCAGCACTCGTATTGCTGGCCGACGAGTTGCCGCGTCCGCAGCGAAATTCGCTGGAGTTGTGCGATTGGCGAAAGCCCATCGGCCGCCGGATCTTGAGGTTCGAGGTCGCCGAAGGTTTGTTCGCGCAGCCCCGCGACGCGGACCATGAAGAACTCGTCGAGGTTCGACGCAAAGATTCCTAAAAACTTGAGCCGCTCGAGCAGCGGACTCGACTCCCGCTGGGCCTCTTCGAGCACGCGGGCATTGAACTCGAGCCAGCTCAACTCGCGGTTGATGAAGTGTTCGGGAAGAAATTTAGTCTGGGGCATTTTTTAATCTTTCTTTCTTCCCTAATGTAGCATACGTGGAAACCAACGAAATCTCCCCAAAATACGCATTTTAACTTGCGACAAACTGGTCGGTACTGGCCCAATTTCGCGGCGGTTCGGAGCCTCAAACGCGTCGAGCTGCCGATAATCGGGTAAATTGGCCACTCGACCGACTTTTCCCGATATTGCCGTGATTACTGCCAACTTGCTTGACCGGCTTACAGCGAAACACGATGCTATAGGTCGGGCGCGGCGGAGGATTCCAGGGCAATTCCTCTGGACCTGGCACGCTAGTGGACTTGGCACGCTGTTGCTCGCCGAGCGTAGGGATAACAATCGGGGTGCGTCTCGAAGTGGACTTCTAACAGGGTTATGCAAATGCAAAGTCGGTTGTGGCGGTACTATGCGCTGGCTGCGAGTGCTTATTTCTCACTCACTTTGCCACTGTCGGCTTTTGGTTTCATCGTCGGCGATCGCTGGAACACAACGGCCACCAACGGCAACACCGGTTCGCAAGGCACGCCAATCACGCTCACATGGGGATTCGTCGCCGATGGCGTCAGCGTGTCCAGCGGCGGCAACACGATGCCGAGCGACCTCATCGCATTTCTCGACGACAACAACATCGGCGGCACCTCGAATGCCACTGGCAGCGACCTGACCAATCGTCCGTGGTGGAACCTTTTCAACCAAGGGTTCGATCAAATAAGCCAAGTCTCGGGGCTCACATTTGTCTACGAGCCGAACGACACGGGGCAATTAATCAGCGGCACATCGACCCCCCTTGGGCAACTTGGCGTCCGTCCTGACATCCGCATGGGTGGTCGGTCAATCGTATCGTCGACCGGCAACACGCTCGCTTTCGCCTACTTTCCGGACAATGGCGACATCGTTTTCGACACCGACGACGTCTCGTTTTATTCCAACTCGGGCAGCAACTACCGTCGTTTGCGCAACACCCTGATGCATGAGGTGGGTCATGCCCTTGGAATAAGTCACGTCGAGTCGAACAACGCCGGCATTCTGATGGAACCGTTCATCAGCACCAGTTTCGATGGACCACAACTCGACGACATCCTTGCAATACAACGCAATTATGGCGACGCTCTCGAAAAGAACGGTGGCAACAACAATTTCCAAAGCGCCACGCCGCTCGGCGATATCACCGCCTCAGCTGTCACGCGAGTTGGCCGCTTCGGCGACAGCACGAGCGTCTCGCCCACTCAAACCGACTTTGTGAGCATTGACGACAACTCCGATGTCGACTTCTTCAGCTTCACGCTCGCGAGCGAACTTGATTTGACCATTAGCCTCGTACCCCGAGGTGCGACTTACAACGTTGGACCGCAAAATGGTACACAGAGTTCCTTCAACGCTAAATCGCTCAGCAATCTCACGCTCGCACTCTACGACACAAATGGCACATCGCAACTCGATCTGGCCAATGCCAGCGGGGCGGGGCTAGGTGAATCGATCAATCGTATTCTCAATCCGGGCACCTACTACGCCCGCGTCACCGGTGCCGACAACAATGTACAGCTCTACGGTCTCGATATCTCGGCCAGCCTTGCGGTTGGGCGAAGTCTCGTTTGGACCGGTGGGGTTAACGAAGATTGGAACATCGAAGCAGCGGCGAACTTCGCATTTAGCGACGCTCCGTCACAGTTTCGCGACGAAGATTTTGTCACCTTCGACAATACATCGGGGAATCGAAACGTCAACATCGCTGAAGATGTGAGTCCGGCGTCGATCACCGTCGACAACACCGGTTCCTACACTTTCTCGGGTGGTGGCTCCATCGTTGCCGGCTCGCTCACTTTGGTTCGTGGCACGCTCCATCTCGCCAACGACGGCAACAGTTACGATGGACCAACGAGAGTGCAGTTGGGAACTCTTATTATTTCAGGCGATGCCAATGCAATGGACTCGCCGATCACTGTCGCCGCCACCGGCACGCTCGTCATGGATGCAACAGCCGCCTCAGAAATGGCAAGCTCCTTCACAATAAATTCGTTCGGCGTGCTGCAAATCGGTACGCCGACAAGCGATGCCAATTTGTTTCCTGACAATCCTACTGCAATCGTCAATAACGGTACCATTCTCGCCTACGACGAAGAAGAGCTTCGCAACATGTCGGGCACTGGCTCCGTTTCGGTCGCCCAAGAAACGATCTTCGCGCTCAGCAATACCAACTTTGAGGGCATGTGGTATGCCAGCGGTACCGGCGTCATCAATCTCGACGACGCCGAAGGATTCGGCACTCCCCTGGCCTCTGTCAATATCGCGGCAGGGGGCAACGTGACGATCGACTTCACGACGGCCTTGCCACAAACATTCAATCTGATCGGCGACGGTAATGGCGACGGGGCCCTGCGTATCGGTGCGGATTCGATGGTCACGCTCTCGGGCAACGTCATTGCCCATTATTCCGACGCCCTGATAAAAATCGACAGTGGTTCGACTCTTCGGCTCGAAGGCACCGTC
>JBGSWC010000356.1:0-4910 GCA_041752635.1 Pirellulales bacterium
GCCATCGCCTCGGCCGCTGCGATCTGCGCCTGGGCCTCGATCACACCCGCTCGCGCGTCGGCAAATTCCGCCTCGGCGAGTTTCACCCCTGCACGGCCGCTCGCTTCGCTTGCTTCGGCACTGGCAACTTGGGCGGCTCGCACGGCCGACTGCTTTTCGAGTTCGGGTACGTCGATCGTCGCCAGCACATCGCCTTGCTCGACGCTATCGCCAATATCGACATTGGTTTCGGCGATGTAGCCATCGACTTTGGCGTAAATCTCCGCCGAATAGAAAGCTTTCACAGTTGCCGGTTGAGTCGTCGTGCGAACGACCGGCTGCTTGGCGACTTCGACAACCCTGACGGGCGTCGCCTCTTGTGCTCCCAACGACGTGGCGAACACTCCGCAGACAACCATTCGCCCAAAGTGGACAGCGCTCTTTGTACCCAAGCTCATCACAATAATTGCCTTCACTGCGGTCGCTTCGTTAACCTCACCAGTGTAATTGGCTACACCGTTACTTGATAGCTTGAGAATGGATTTAAACGTTTGAATGGCGATACGACCGGCACAACCGGCCCCATCGGAATCGACCGACGGGCTTAATCCGCCTTTTCGCTAGTTGCTGATTGGACGGAACAACTGGTTTTCCGATTATTGTCGATACAGCACGACTTTCGCTCGCTTTCGCCAAACATCAAATCGTGATGACTTACAACACCTCCGCCCTTGCCTTGCTGCTTGCCGCGGCACTCGTCGGCGGTTGCGCGACGACGCCCCGAGTGCCAGTCGTAACGAACAATGCGTCGCCCGAAGCGAATGACAACGTTGTCGATCACGAAGCGATCCAACTTACGGCCGCCTGTGAACCATCGCCCAGTGACCAGGTGATTCAGCCGAGCCAATTCGATGCAGTTCCGCGTCGTTTGCCGACCGTAGGCAACGTCGCACCGACACCGATCGACCTCGCCACCGCACTCGCCAGCATTGATGGACAGCATCCGATCGTCGGCATCGCCCGCTGGCGAACCGAGCAATCGCTCGCCCAGCTCGACGCGGCTCGTGTGCTGTGGCTGCCCATCCTACAGGTGGGGGCGAGCTACCACCGGCTCGACGGCAACTTACAGGCCAGCGATGGTGCGATTCTCGACGTGAATCGCTCGAGCCTCCAAGCCGGACTCGGTGCCGGAGCCGTCGGTGCCGGACCAACCTTTCAGCCCGGACTCGTAGCTCAATTCCATCTGGTCGACGCGCTCTATCAGCCTCGCATTGCCGAGCGTCGCGCCTGGGCAAACGGGCACACGGCCACCGCAGCGACGCACGACCAACTGCTCGCCGCCGGTGTGGCTCACCAACAATTGCTCGCGGCTCAACAGCAACTTGCGATTGCCGAGGACAACCAGCTTCGCATCAACGACCTTGCCTCGCTCACCGCCAACTTTGCCAGCGCTGGCGAAGGTTTGCAATCAGATGCTGATCGCTTGGCAACCGAAGCACTGCTCGCCGAGTCGGCGCGCCTGGCGGCCGAAGAACGCGTCATCGCCGCCTCGGCCCGGCTGGCCGAAGCGATTAGCGCGTCGCCAGGCAGCCAGTTTACCTGTGCCGAGCCAACACTCGTACCGCTCGATTTGATCCCCGCTCAAAGTGTTGGGGCCAGTCTCGTAAGTACCGGGTTATCGAACAGGCCCGAGCTGAAAGCGGCTCAGTGCTTGGTCGCCGAAGCGTGTGAGCGACTCCGCCGAGAGCAGTCGGCTCCGTTGGTTCCGAGCGTTCTGTTAGGTATGACCTACGGTGGTTTCGGTGGCGGGCTAGGTGACACAGTAGCCGATTTCAACGACCGGGCCGAGTTTAATGCCCTCGCCGTGTGGCAGGTCCGTAATCTCGGCTTTGGCGAGTCGGCTGCCCGTCGCGACAACGCGGCGATGGTCCAGCAATCCCGTTTCGAACAAGTTCGCCTGATGGACCAGGTCGCCCGCGAAGTGCTCGAAGCCCAAGGCCAAGTCGCCGCCCGCGCCGGTCGCATCGCCGCCACACAGAAAGCCATCGCCGTTGCTGCAACCTCGTACGATCAAAACCTTGCCCGCATCGAACAAGCCCAAGGGCTGCCCATCGAAGCCTTGCAAGCAGCCGGTTCGCTGAACGCGGCCCGAGCGAGCTATGCGACGGCCGTCGCCGATTACAACGAGGCTCAACTCCGGTTGTACCGGGCACTCGGTTGGCCGTTGGCGTTGTAAGCGCATTCGACAACACCACGACCAATCGAACACAAGTCTGTGGTTTAGTGGTCTGCTGCTTCTCTCTCAATGCCCGTTCGGCGGTCCGCCATTTATTCGGCCCACCGACTCTCCGAAGTCGCGCTATTGCCGCGCCCGCGATTACTGTCATGGCGATGTTCCCGCCTACGTAATCGGCGTAAATTAGAAGGGTCAACGACTTTACAGCGACCATAGCGCCAGCAGCGGCGGCCAATCGACACCACTGGTCGGGGGGGTCGATAGAGTTAGCTGGGCTCGCAATTTGCGCGCAAGCGACACCATATTCTTCCAAGTCGTTTTATTTTACCAAGTCCACCAAAGCTGCCGTGCTTGACTTCCCGATACATCTTATGCCAGCACAGGGAGGTTTGGTTTCGGGCGGCCTACTCATCGCGAGTTTGTCCCACACCAGCCGAGCTATTGGAGTAGCAAGAGCCGTATGCCATCAAGTCCGCACCGACAGGTAAGTGAAGATTCCACCCGTCGCCACGTTATTGAGGTACTGAGCCAACGCGAAGATCTGGAACCCGATCAATTTCCGCTGAGCGAGCGTCCGCTGCATCGCGGCGGGCGACCCTGCGGCGTGCTGTATTGTCTGCACGGCCCGCGACAGTCGCGACCGACCGCCGTTTGGGAATGCGACCGGAATTTGGTAATGTTCTACGATTCGACAGGCCGGCGATTTGCGAAATCCAAAATGCTCGACAACACGTGGGCAGCCGCATAGCGACTGCCCAGGTTGACTTCTCTCGTTTTCTGGCAACGCACCAAACCGCGTTTTGTCGCGACCGCTCGACGAGTCGATAGCCAGCGCTATCGACGCGTCTAAGAATTTCGCGCCAAGATGCTTGACCAACCACTTCGTGGTAGGTATACATAATTTCAGTACATCCATCGCGTTGCGTGAGCACGGAGGTTCGCACAAAATGCTAGTATTATCGCGGAGAGAGTCACAGCGAATTCGAGTTGGTGATTCCGTTGTGGTGACCATTGTCAAGATCGGCGGCGACAAAGTTCGCGTCGGTATCGAAGCCCCCTCTGATGTTCTTGTCCTAAGGGACGAACTCGAAGCGTGGGACAAACCGGCCACCAGCGATCGGGCACAGGTGGTCGAAGTCGAAGTTGGCAGCTCGACCACCAATGCCGCTTGAGCTTCCATGCAGTCAAGCAGGCAACGAGCAACTTTCGGCTCGTTGCCTGCGTTGGTTGATGGGGGCCATTGAGCCGCGTCGTATAGCTGCTTTTGTTCTGACCGTTTTGACCACGAAATGGCAAACACGATCGCAGCGGACAAAACCCCGATTTCTGTCTCTCGCCGAAATTGCAAAAGCACCTTGTTTTCCAGTCGATTTCGAGCATCGCCGGTGAATTTCGTACCTGGGTTTTGACCGACCAGTTGGCGACGTTTTGGACAAAACCCTTTTGGGGGATTAGGAGCTGGGGGCTGGGGGCTAGGGGTTGGTGAAGCGCCAAGCTCCCCTGCGAAGCAGGCCCCAATGTCATTCTCGCCCCCCCGTCATTCCCGCGCATGCGGGAATCTAGCGCGTTCGGCCCCCACTCGCGCAAAGCTTGCAGTAGCGCCAACTCAGCACTCGATTTGTCGGACCTTGCTGTACTGCGTTCATTCAATCGATCGATTCCGTCTGATCTAGCTTCCCGCCTTCGCGGGAATGACTTGCCCTGATTCTGCCCTCTGCCCTCTGCCTTCCGCCGGGTGCCCCCCCTCTGGCTTGTCCAGCAGTGCGGGCGGCCGGTCGAATTTAGTCGCGCGGCCAACAATTCGATCGAGGTGCAAAAGTCGGCGGCTTTTGCACCGACCTCGTTCACAAAACCACTTGAATCAAAGCCCCAAACGAAACGGGCACGTGCAAAAGTCGCAGAATTTAGGTTCATTTCCGTCACTTTCCGTCGCCCACAATTCATCGCTTGTCCAATCATCGGGCCCAATCATCAGGCCCAGTCATCCTGCCCAGTCATCCTACCCCCGCCAGTTACACGACCAACACCACCTACGCTCACGCCAACAGCGCTGGCATGCACCCCCGAATTTAAGCTACCGCGTGGCCAATTTCTACAACGATTCTTGGCCAATTTGCGTGGCGACGATTGGCCGTCTTCCTCCGTTGCGTTGGTGGATGAAGCCGGTGCCGATTTGCAGTTCCCGATTCCGACCGCGGTTGTGACATCCTCAGCGGGTTAGCGAGACTCTGGAACGTGCGTCGGCGTTTCACACCCAAGTCAGTTGGCTGGACTGCCCAACGTTACCTTTGACGCTAGCATCCAGAGTCGGACCGCCATTCGACGAATCTCCCTTGCCGGTCGAACAAGAGCAGGAGCTTTTGGACGGACACCGCGGAGTCCGCAACCTCATATTCCCAGTTCTCAAAACCCTGCTCATCGATGAACATGCGGTCGGGCTTACTAATCCGTCCAGCTACAGACTGACGCGTTTGGCCTTTTGCAAAGCTACTAAACAACTGGACGAACGTCGCTTGATCGGCCTCAATAGGCTGCAATTCCATCGAGACTACACAAGCGTTCGGTGACGGGAAGCGGCTATCTGTTACGCGTACGGAAAGTTGAATCGACTTGGGCACTTCTCGCCAAGCGTTTACGACGGTCGCCAGCTCTATGTTAGTTGTGAATGACCAACATGACCCAGATTTATTTCCCG
>JBGSWC010000357.1:0-3676 GCA_041752635.1 Pirellulales bacterium
CTGCCAGTGTATTTTTAGCGTTTGCGTGACGACGATCGCGTTTGCGGCTGGCACCGGGCGAATCTCGGCTTCGCCACCTCCATTTTCGGCCCATGTATCGGCAGCAACATTCGACACCAACATGTCGATGATGCTGTCGTAATCGGTGTACTTCTCGCCGTTGTACTCATACTGCAACAAACCGCCGACGCGATAAACACGAGGGAGCAATTTGGTCGCCTCTTCGTCGACTGAACGAATCACGATCACACCTGGGCGCGCGCTCCAACTGAGATCGAGCGGTTCGAGCATCAGTTCCAGTGCGGTTCGCAGCGGCACGTCGGTAACTTTGAGCGACACCTCTTCGCTCGCGTCCAACCCCAACTCGTCGAGACTCCGCTCGTCGATCACACAATTGAGATCCGTCTGCTGCTGAACCCAAGCAGCAACGGTCGCGATCGGGGACGCGACCAGGTCAACAGTTGCCGGACGCTCCATGATTTGCCGTAACTCTACGAACTGGCGTTCGCTAAGCTGGGCCATCGCCTGGTGCGAACACAGTAGGCCAATGAGACACCAAGCGGTCCAACGCGCGAGTTTAATGCACATTAATCCAAGACTTTCGCGAATAGGGGGAATAGCGACGCCGCATAAGTTAGAATACCAAGCTGTTGACTCGTCTGCGACTTTTTCCTTAGAAGGGGCTCCCCGTGATGTTCGTTCGCTCTCTATTGATTATTGCCATCTCTACTGTCGTTCCATCGATGTCGGCGGCCGAGCCGATCGATTTGCCCCTCTCGCGGATTGTTGCCTACTCGGCGGGCGTCGCCTTCTGTGAACACTCTGGCACCGTCGACGGCGATGGCGAAGCAGTGCTCGAATTTCCGGTCGAGAACATCAGCGACGTGCTCAAGAGTCTCGTCGTGCTTGACCTCGACGGTGGCAAGACATCGCTCGTCACCTACGACAACCGCGAACCAATCGCCCGGTCGCTAGCGGCACTACGTGTCGACCTCGCTGGCGATGTTTCCTTCGCGGCGCTGCTCGAACAACTTCGGGGCGAACAGGTCGAGTTAAGGGTTGACGGTGCTAAGATCAACCCGGTCCCTGGCAAGATTGTTGGAGTGGAAACAAGCATCGAAAGAATCGAGAACACAACGACTCAGCATCACTCGCTGCTACTGTTGGGCGATGGTGGTTTGCAAAGCATTGCACTCAGTGACGTGCGACTCGTGCGTTTTGTCGACAAAGAGCTTGACGCCGACTTTCAGCGGGGGCTCGAACTCTTGGCGGCTACGGGCTCCAACGACCAGCGCTCGATCAGGCTCCGATTTCGTGGCGAAGGCAAACGCCGCGTTCGGGTCGGTTACATTCGCGAGTTTCCGGTGTGGAAGACGTCTTATCGCTTGGTGCTGAAAGATGACGACAAAGCACTGTTGCAAGGCTGGGCGATTATCGAAAACACGACGCTCGACGACTGGAACAATGTTGAATTGGCACTCGTCAGTGGTCGGCCGATTTCGTTTCGCATGGACCTTTATGAACCGCTCTACGTCGAACGCCCCGAAGTGGTCCCCGATCTGTTCGCCGGTCTTGCGCCGCGCGTCTACGACCAGGACTTGGGCGGAGCGAAAGGATTCGGCGGCCGGCCTCCAGGAATGGGCGGAGGTGGATTTGGCGGCGGTGCGTTTGGTGGCGGTGGTGCAGGAATGGGAGGATTCGGCGGTGGCGGGGGATCGTTCGGGGGCACGCCCGAGCAGATTGCCGCGGCTCGCGAGCGCATGGCCGAACGCCTCGACGACAACTTGCTCGACTCCACGGAGAGCATGGTCAATTCTGGCGAGGTCGGCGAGTTGTTTCGTTACGAAATCGACCAGCCGGTAACGCTCGAGCGCGAGCACTCAGCGATGGTGCCGATCATTGGCAGCGAAGTCCCCATCGAGCGGCTCTCGATCTACAACGCGAGTGTCAATGAAAAGCACCCGCTCAACGGTCTGCGCCTGACAAATTCGACCGACCTCGACTGGATGCAGGGACCGGTCGCTGTATTCGATGGTGGCGAATTTGCCGGCGATGCTCGCTTGGGTCACGTACCCCCCGATGCCGAGCGACTGGTGAGCTATGCGCTCGACCTCGAGACCGAAGTCAATCCCAAACGCTCGCCCGAGCAAAAGCGACTTGTCAGCGCAACGCTTGTCGACTTAGCTTTGAATCTTGTTGTCAGTCGCGAAAGAACAACCGACTACATCATCAAGAATTCTGCGACCAAGCCAAAGCAGGTTTTGATTGAGCAGAAGATCGATGGTGCCTGGAAGCTGCAAGACGAAGAATTGGCAGTTGAGCAGACGCGGTCGCTGTACCGCTTTGCGGTCGATGTTGCAAGCCAAGCAACCGCTACGCTGGCGGTCGCCGAAGCGTACCGACAAAAGCAGACTATCGCAATCGAATCGATGAGCAACACCGAACTCGCGAAGTATCTTAAGTCGCCCGAAATCACTGAGTCGGTAAAAGAGTCGCTACGAACCTATGCCAAACGAAAAACCGAGCTTGCCGATATTCGTAGCGCCGAAGATCGAGTTCGCGAGCAGCTAATAGCCATTGCTGGCGAGCAAGATCGTATTCGACGCAACATGCAATCACTCGATCGCACGAGCGAGTTGTACCAGCGATATGCCGACAAGCTGAATGAGCAGGAGTCGAATATCGAGAAACTTCGGGCCGACGCCAACGAACTCGCGCGACGCGAGGCGGAAGCGGAAGCGGCAATGCTCAAGGGTGGCAACTAGCCAATTCTCGCGACGCCGGCCAATTGTTCGATCGCTTCGCGAGTGGCCGCTTCGACAGCGCGTTGCCAGTCGAGGTCAGCAAACTCGCGGCGGGCGTGGGCGAAGATGATCGCCCGCGAGCTGTTGACAATCGCCCCCATGCCGCGCTCGTCGAAAGCCGGGGCAACGTCAGTGGCGGTCCCCCCTTGGCTGCCGAAGCCGGGGACGAGGAACATTGTGTGGGGCATTGATTGTCGCAATTCGGCCAATTGCTCGGGATAAGTCGCACCAACGACCGCGCCGATGCTGCCGTAGCCGGTGGCGTCACTGTCGCGCTGGGCGACTTTCTCGACCCACTCGGCAACGTGGTGGCAAACCGGCCGCCCGTCAGCCATGCGATCTTGCAGCGCGCCGCTGCCGGAGTTCGATGTTTTCACAAGCACGAACAACCCCGCGCCCGTTTCGTGGCAAGCTTTGGCAAAGGGTTCGAGTGTGTCGTCGCCCAAATAGGGGCTCACGGTTAGCGCGTCGCCTCGCCATGGTGAATCGCCCCCGAGCCAGGCGGCGGCGTAGCCCTCGGCCGTGCTGCCAATGTCGCCCCGCTTGGCGTCGACGATCACGAGCAGGCCCTTGTCGCGGGCGTTGGCAATCACGCCATCCAGTGCCTTCATTCCTTGCCAGCCAAGCTGCTCGAAGAAGGCCACCTGAGGTTTCACGGCAGGAACGAGCGGGGCAACCACATCGATGATGTCGCAACAAAATTGTTGGTAGGCAATCGCTTGGCTCTCTAAATCGGTTCCATCTCGCAGCGAGTCGGGCAGCGACTCCCAGCGAGGGTCGAGACCAACCACGAGCGGAGTCCGCAGTCGCGTGATATGTTCGACCAGACGCTGAGCGAAAGACATACGACGAGCTTCAGATAAATAGCCGAC
>JBGSWC010000358.1:0-23742 GCA_041752635.1 Pirellulales bacterium
ACAAGCCAGCGGGTGGCACCCGGCTCGGCAGGAGCCTCGCCCTCCCGTCAACGTCGCACGCGCGGCGCACGCGCGGGGACGCCCATGCTATCAACCCTTTCCACTCCACTCTCCACACTCCACACTCCACACTCGACTCCCCAAAAACGGTTTTGTCCAAAATGTCACCAACTGGTCAGTCAAAACCCAGGTACGAAATTCACGGGCGATGTGCGAAATCGACTGGAAAACAAGGGGTTTTAAGAATTTTCGAGCGAGACAAAATGCAGGGTTTTGTCCCCTCCAATCGTGTTTGCCATTTCGGGGTCAAAACGTTCAAAACTTTGGGCACGTCAGGTTCACGCCTGTTTTATTTTTCGTTGTCCCTCAAGTAGCGACAAAAATGTCCGACACCAACCGCCACGCTCAGGTAGTCACCTGGCTCGAAGACCAAGGTCACACGCCCGACGAGATCGAAAAGATTCTCGCCAAGCTCCGGGCCTACGACCAGCAAACGGCTCACGAGTCGGTGTTCGACTCCATGAGCGCTGGGCACTTTGACTTGCAGAAGATCATTGACCAGGCGCTCGGAAGAGGAGAACCGGGCAGCGAAGCGAACTGAGCCCCAGCTCTCGACTCCCGAAGGTCTGCGTCAACATCTGCGTCAGCGATTCTCGAAATAATGGCCACACTTGGGGCACTTCGCATACCACATGGGGACCGATTCGTTACAGAAGCCACAGCGAACATGGTGGCGAATGACCGACGAACCGAGCAGGCTGCCGCTGGTGCTTGAGTCTTGGTCGGACAGCGGTTCGTCGAAGATACTGCTACTGCTGCCAATTCCGCTCTGCGACGCTTCGTGTTCTTGATTCCACGCCTTGTCGTAGGCGCTTTTTAGTTCGCGGCTACTCAGCACGTCGGGCACCTGGACCACAACTTGCCCCTCGCAATGGGGGCAGAGCCCTTTCTTGCCGGCGTATTTGTCTTTTACTTTGAACACGTGCCCATGAGGGCACTTGACTTGGATTCCCATGCCCGGTTGACCCCTTCGCCGCCGGCGGCACCCTTCCGACGACCGCACCCAGTGTGGGGCGATACAAACGAGCCGGGCCTCTCCTGCCACCATTTCGGCTAGCCTTAGGATACAGCACCAGGGGGTAGCAATGCAACAAAAACTTTGCGACCCCCGATAACCACCCGATAACCCACCTGATAACCTCGACTACAAGCTACGATGGACATTTGCGTCGCATCATTATTCGTTCGGCCGCGATTGGTCCCATGTCTAAGCTATTGCCCCCGCCCCTTCGCGACCGCAAACACGAGCCAAGCGGCGGGATTTGGCCGCTGGTTGCTGGTCTGTTGTTGGCAGGCCTGTTCGCGATGGGACTGCTCGCGATGGGACCACGCATTCGCGGCATTGTGGGCCATTCGTTACTGCTTGCGTTGCTGGTCAATGCTGTTGCGCTTCCGGTCGGCAGTTTGGTGGCGATGGTTATTCAAAAGTCCACCATTCGCGGCAGTCGCTGGTGGTTGGCGGCATTTTTGCCGCTGGTCTTTCTGCCGCTTTATTTGCACGTCGCCGGGTGGCAATCGGCGATAGGAGTGAACGGTTGGCTCAATCCGCCGACTGCGGGCGACCCCGGGGCGACAATCTTGCGCGGCTGGATCGGCGCTGTGCTCGTTCACGCAGCGGCGGCGGTGCCGTTGGTGGTGATGGTCGTATTGATTGGCCTCGCCCACATCGACGGCGAAGCCGAACAGGCGGCCGCGCTGTGTGCTTCGCCGCGAAGGGTCATGTGGTATGTGACGCTCCCTCAAGCTCGTTCGTCGATCGCGCTGGCGGCGATCTGGATCACTGTCGTTTGCACAAGCGATATTTCGGTGACCGATTTCTTTGGCATTCGCACCTTCGGCGAAGAAATCTACACGGCCAGTGCGATGGGGGCATTTCCGAGCGATGGCAGCTCTCCCGAAGTCCCCCTCTCGCTGGTGACTCGCTGGCAAGGACTGTTGCTCGGCACACTCGCTATCGGATCGTTGCTAGTTGTCGGTTTATTCGTCGGCAGCCGGGCGATCGCCGATCGCACACTCCAGCACCGCGTCGCGGCGTGGCGGTGGCCACTGAAAACAAGCGAGCAGTCTGTCGCGACGTGTGTTGTGGCCACCGTGTGGTTGGCTTGCGTCGGACTACCCCTTGGCAGCCTGGCGCTCGAAGCGGGTCGCCCGCGGTTGTGGGACAATGGCCAGCCGGTATTCGAATGGAGTGCATCGCACTTCGCGCAGACGATGGCCACCGCGCTTCGCTTGCACGGGCGCGAAATGGTGGCGAGTCTCGCGCTGGCTCTCACCGTCGCGTTGCTCGCGAGTTTGGCGGCCACTCTGCTCGCTTGGTCGGCCCGCTATTGGCCAAAGTCGAAACCGACGATTGCCATCGGCGTGGTGTTGCTACTGGCCCTGCCCGGCCCACTGGTGGGGGTCGTGCTGCTGAGGCTCTTTAGCCAACCGCCCGATGTGCCGATGCTCGACAAACTGGCCACGCTCTACGATCGCACATGGATCGCTCCACTGCTCGCGCAGCTCTTGCGTATCACTCCCATTGCGACGCTCATTGTGCTGGCCGGCATGATGAAGTTGCCCGAGTCGCATCTCGACAACGCGAGAACCGACGGAGCGGGCTGGCTTCGCATATTGTTCAGCGTCGCGATCCCTCGTCAGTGGACGACGATAGCGCTCGCCGGTGTTGTGGCCGGGCTGCTATCGCTCGGCGAACTTTCGGCGACCGTGCTGGTGGTGCCCGCGGGTATCGAACCAATCTCGGTGCGGACGTTTGCCATGCTGCACTACGGCATCAATGGGCGGGTGGCGGCGCTGGCGTTGTTCTTGAGTGCAGTCGCTTGGTTGTGTTCGGCGGTGGTGCTGGCGCTGGCACGACGGCGACATCGCTAAGAACTCGTCGCTTCGTAGGCCACCCAGACGCCTGGTCCAGGAATTCCATCGGGCAACCTAATCGCCGTTGTGTCGACTTCGCCATCGACCACAATGTTCAGCATCGCCTCACACGGATCGCGTCGTTCGCAAGCGTCCTGAACGATAAAACGATTTGGCGCAACTTGAGCCAAAGGTATCGACTCGCCTTGAATGTCGAGCGACAATGCGACGGTCGATGAATATCCACTAACGGTAGCCATGATTCCTCAAATTGAAATTGGTCACGGAGCAATTGCAAGCTTTTGTTCATTTGTAGCGAATTGAACTATTGAAAACAGGATGCGTCGATAGCCGACGAGCTACGCCTCGTCGCTGGACAGCGACAAATCTCTCCCGTACTGGTCCGACGAGACGTAGCGCGTCGGCTAGGGTACAATCCGCCTTGATGATTCTGAACCAAGAAAAACCGCCACATACTTCGAGCTTGCTGACGCGAGCGCTCGCGCTGCTGCTCTGCTGCGCGATGTTGTCGATCACCGGGTGCAGTGGTTGTCGCCCCGAAACGCCCGCCGAAAAGGCGGCTCGCGAGGCGGCCGAGAAGGCCAAACAGGAGCAGGAAGAAAAGGAAAAGAAAGAACGCGAACGACCGCCGTTCGAAATCGCCCGACCGATTCCCAAGCCGAGCGAAGTAGGCGAACAGGCCCAGGGGCTGCCCCGCGTGAAAGCGGGACACTGGATGACCGCCACCCAGGCGATGAAGGCCAACTACGAAGACTGGGTCGGCGAGACACAATTGCAAGTCGTCGGCAAAAACGGTCGGCCCATCGGCATCGACCGCACACCGTTCTACCTCGCCAGTTCGCGCCCGGTGCGACTCGCCAAGGGCAACGCTCGCCAGGTCGAAAACGTGTTTTTGGTGCCACAACAACTCAAAGGCATGACGGCCGAGAGTGTGCTACGCGAGCGTGCGGGGGGCAGCGAGCGGAGCCGCAACTCGACGGGTCTGCTCACAATGAAACCCTATGAGTACTTTTTCGTGGTGCTGGCCAAAGAACCGAGCCGCTACACCTATCTGAAAACGTTGAACGCGATCGACAGTCCCTATCGAGGCAACAATGCCGACGACGTCTCTGGCGACGATGCCCTCTACTACCGAGTGCTGCTGCCAGAGTTAAGCAACCAGGTTCCGCTCCCCGAGAACCCCCTTTGCTGGACGACGGTCGCCTACATCATGTGGGACGAGGTCGACCCCGAGCAACTCGACCGCCCCCGCCGCGAGGCGCTCGTCGACTGGCTGCACTGGGGAGGTCAGTTGATCGTCAACGGCCCCGACTCGCTCAAGTTGCTCGAGGGAAGTTTCCTCGAACCCTATTTGCCCGCCACCGATGGCGGCGCGCGACGGCTGATCAGTGAAGACATCGCTCCGCTCAACGATAACTGGTCGTATGGCCGCCGAGCCAAGACGCTCACGCCGACAAAACCTTGGTCGGGCATCACGCTCAACTTGACCGAGGGGGCCGACTTCGTTGACAAGACGGGCGAACTGTTTGCCGAAAAACGAGTGGGCCGCGGACGAATCGTCGTCTCGGCGATGCAACTCGCCGAGCGCGATTTACTGAACTGGTCGCCCCACTTCGACAACATGTTCAACGCCTGCCTGATGCAAAGGCCGTCGCGTGAATTCTCGCCGGCTCCGTTCGCCTTCAAGCCGAGCGATTACAACTGCAATTGGGCCGACAAGGGCCTCAAGCAACGGCGGCTCGATGCTTCGCTATCGACAAACGTGAGACTGTTTGCTCGCGATGTCCACAGCAGTCGCGATGCGACGAATGTGACGACTTCGGAAGTCGACGACACCGATATGTTTGGCAACCCAATCAGTGTCGTCACGACACTCGACCCGGAAGTCGTCGGCGGCATCGGCGCTTGGAACAACTTCAACGCCACCAGCACGGCCGCTCGCGCTGCACTCCGCGAAGCGGCCGGCGTGCAGGTACCGAACTCGACGTTTGTGATTTCGTGTCTCGCGGTTTACCTGGTTGTGCTGGTGCCGCTGAACTGGGCCTTCTTCCGCGCGCTGAACAAAGTCGAATACGCCTGGATCGCGGCTCCACTCATTGCGCTCGCCGGCACGGCCGTGGTCGTCAAACAAGCCCAACTCGACATCGGATTCGTCCGCGCACAGACCGAGATCGCGTTGCTCGAATTGCAAGGCAACCACGATCGTGGCCACCTGTCGCGCTACACGGCCCTCTATACTTCGCTGGCCACGACCTACAATCTCGAATACGACAACGAAACGGCACTGGCCGCGCCGTTCCCCGTTGATACGAGCGATCCATTGCTCCCCGGCCAGTCGCAGCAACTAGTCGAGATCTCACGCAACACGACCGTCAAGCTCCAAGGGCTGCGCGTCTCGTCGGCCGCGACCGACATGGTACATAGCGAAGAGATGCTACCGCTGGGTGCCGGTATTGTTGTCGGCAAAGCCAGCAACGGGCTCGATCAAGTCATCAACCGGATGGATGCGCCACTACGTTCAGTGGCCATCGTCCGACGCGATGCCAAGTCGGGCGACCTGTTTGGCATGTGGGTTGGTGACATCGAGTCAAGTGCGAGCAAACCATTCAAACTCGACCCGATAACGATCGACCCCAAAACTCCGCTGTTCGCCAACGAGCGCCGAGGCGAGGCCAACGAGAAGCAACTGAACCTCGAGCCGATTTTCCAATTAGCGCTCGACCCCAAGTTTATTGAACCGGGCGAAACGCGACTCGTCGGCCGCATCGACCAAGTGTTGCCGGGACTCGCCGTGTCGCCCCAAGCCCCTCAAATCCGCGGTGCCGCGATGATAGTTGCCCACCTCGACTATGGTGCGATTCCGTCGCCCCGCCCCGACAAAAACACGCCGCTCGATGTTGTCGCCAAGATCGAAGCCGACTTGGAAAGCGACGAATAACGATTTCACCACGGAGCCACAGAGGACACTGAGAAAAGAGAATGCAAAATGCAAAATAGTAAGTGCAAATTGCAAAGTGTTTGTCAAGATTCTGCAATTTTCTCTCTGAAATTCCTATTTCGCAATTTGCAATTCGTCCTACCTCCCTCCGTGTTCTCAGTGACTCAGTGGTAAAACCAAACGCATGATCGAAATAACGAACTTCGGCAAAACCTATGGCGACTTCGTCGCCGTCGACAATCTGAACCTCAGCATCGCCGCCGGCGAAATGTTTGGGTTCATCGGCCCCAACGGCGCCGGCAAGAGCACGACCAGTCGCTTTCTGGCGACGCTGCTCAAACCAACGCATGGCCACGCGACCATCAACGGTCACAACGTGGCCAACGACCCCATCGCCGTGCGGCGGAGCATTGGCTACATGCCCGACAATTTTGGTGTGTACGATGGGATGAAAGTATGGGAATTCCTCGACTTCTTTGCGGTCGCTTACGAAATCCCTCGCGCGAGTCGCAAAGCGGTCATCGGCGATGTGCTCGAACTCTTAGACCTCACCCACAAACGCGATGATTACGTAAATGGTCTCTCGCGCGGCATGAAGCAACGCCTTTGTCTGGCGAAAACGCTGGTCCACGATCCCCCGGTGCTGATCCTCGACGAACCCGCCAGCGGACTCGACCCCCGCGCTCGACTCGAAGTCAAAGCGCTGCTGAAAGAGCTACGCAACATGGGCAAGACAATTTTGATTTCGAGTCACATCCTCACCGAGCTGGCCGACTGTTGCACCAGCATTGGCATCATCGAGCGGGGCCAACTGTTGCTGCACGGACCAATCGAAAGCGTCTACCGCAAGATCCAACGCAACCGCCACATCGAAGTCCGCTTCGCCAGCGACAAGCTTCAACAGGGGGTAAGCCTGCTGCGGAGCGACCCCAAGGTCAAGAACGTGCAAGTCGACACCCGCCGCTGCATCGTTGAGCTGGAAGGCACCGACGCCGACGTCGCCCGCCTGATGCGGAGCCTGGCCACTTCCGACGTGGGACTCACCAGCTTCGCCGACAAAGAACCGACGTTGGAAGATGTGTTTATGATGGTGACGAAGGGGTTGGTGACGTAGGAGTGTGTTCGTAGTGACCGCATTCATGCGGTCGAGCTGCCGAGGAACTTTGCTCCGAAATACCCGATGAATCGGGTTACTACGAACGAGAAATGACCGCCGCCTAGCCGACGAGCTACGTCTCGTCGGAGTAAATTTTCACCTAGGAAGAAATGTGGGTGCCTTGCAATGGAGCCCGACGACACAATCGAGGCCATTCGCGCAAAAGACGTATTTACGTCAACGGATGTCGATTGCCTGCGCGCACTAACGCAGCAATACCCTGACGATGCTTACCTGTGGGATGTCATGGGCGATGTCTCGCAGTTGGTCGACTTATCATCAGTCGGTAGCGAGTTCGCGCGAATGTGCTACTTACAATCGATTCGCGCGGACCCTAAATATGGTCCCGCTCACACCTCGCTCGGATACTGGTACGACATCGACGACAACCTAGCGATGGCCAAAAAGCACTTTGAACTCGCAATCGAACACGGCGAGGGTGGCAGCGCGCGAGACGGACTCGCAAGCGTGGTCACCCAGATGAAGGACAGAAACGAGGAACAGGACTTGTAGAATGGAACCGACAAAGAACCAACGCTGGAAGATGTGTTGATGATGGTGACGAAAGGCTTGGTGACGTAGGAGTATGTTCGTAGTAACCGCATTCATGCGGTCGAGCGAGCGAGGAATTTTGCTCCGAAAGACCCGATGAATCGGGTTACTACGAACAAGCTCGCCCTTGCGTCCGCTACACCCCCAATCGAGAATCAAAGTTGAAATCGCATGCGAAAAACGGTTAAACACCCGAACCCCCCGAGGCCTAACGCCCAAGGCTCACGCTGATCCACCCCTGTACTCCGCCCCCCGACTCCCGGTCCCCCCCAAAAGTGATGCCCACAACCGCAAATTTCCCCGACGCCGCTGGTCGCTTTGGCCAATTCGGTGGCCGCTATGTTCCCGAGACGCTGATTCGGGCCCTCGACCAATTGGCGGCCGAATACGACAAGAGCAAGCACGATGCCGCGTTTGCGGCTGAGCTTGACTCGCTGTACGCTGACTTCGTGGGGCGGCCGTCGCCTTTGTATCATGCACGGCGGCTCAGCGAGCAGGTCGGCGGTGCGCAGATTTGGTTCAAGCGCGAAGACCTCAACCACACCGGTGCTCATAAGATCAACAACACGCTGGGCCAGTGTTTGCTGACCATGCGAATGGGCAAAGGCCGCGTGATTGCCGAGACCGGTGCCGGCCAGCATGGCGTCGCCACGGCGACCGCGTGTGCCCACTTTGGTTTGCCGTGCGTGGTCTATATGGGCGAGGAAGACATCCGTCGGCAGAAGCCCAACGTGTTTGCCATGAAGCTGTTGGGGGCCGAAGTGCGGCCCGTGACCAGTGGCAGCCGCACGCTCCGTGATGCGATCAACGAAGCGATGCGCGACTGGATGAGCAGCGTCGAAGACACGCACTACATCATTGGCTCGGTGGTCGGTCCGCATCCCTTTCCGATGATTGTGCGCGACTACCAATCGATCATCGGCCGCGAGACGATCGAGCAGTCACAGGCTCGCTGGGGAAAGCTGCCCGATGTGGTGGTGGCTTGCGTCGGTGGCGGCAGCAACGCGGCCGGCATGTTCTATCCGTTCGTCGATCACAAGCCTGTCGAAATGGTCGGCGTCGAAGCCGGCGGCCGTGGCAACAAGCCGGGCGACCACGCCAGCCCCCTCACCTACGGCCAGCCCGGCGTGCTGCATGGTAGCTTTAGCTATGTGATGCAAGACGACGACGGCCAAACGTGCGATGTCCACAGCATGAGCGCCGGCCTCGACTACCCGGGCGTCGGCCCCGAGCACAGCTACTGGAAAGACTCGGGGCGGGTGAAGTACACGAGCTGCGACGACAGCGAGGCGATGCGGGCGTTCGACGCCTGCGCATCCAACGAAGGAATCATGCCGGCGCTCGAAACCTCGCACGCGGTCGCGAAAGCGATGGAAGTCGCCGCCGGCCGGCCGAAGGACCAGCGCGTGGTGGTTTGTTTGAGTGGCCGGGGAGATAAAGACGCGATGGAAATCGCGCGGCTTAAGGGGGTCGATTTCGGGTAGAATAGAAATCGCCTTACCGACACTAACATGTTCGCAAGCGAGTTTTCTTATGGTTTGTATCAATATCGAACTTCCCGATGATCTGGGCAAGAAAGCCGAACAAGAGGCTTCGCTACGGGGTCAGTCGCTCGAAGAATTTGTTCGCGCTTGTGTATCAAACGAGGTCGCACCACCTAAGCCACGATCAATTTACGATGAAGTTGAAGTCTTCGACGGTACTGCTCCGCCTGACTTGAGCGCTCGGCACGATGATTATCTCTCCGAGGATTACCAGTGATTTTCGTCGATTGTGGACCGCTTCTGGCTAGGCAGTTGCGTCGAGATCAGCACAGAACAGAAGCCTTGGCGGAATGGCAACGCTTAGGATCGCGAAGTGAACCGCTTTGCACGAGCGTGCTCGTCATTGTGGAATTTATGACTCTCATGGCACGAAGGGTCGGGATAAGGATTGCCGTCGAACAGGGACGCAACCTCTACTCATCAACCGACCTGAAGATATTACGGACCGACGAGCTAGTAGAATCTCAGGCTCTGATCGTCATGCAAAAGCATGCCGATCAAAACATCGGCTTTGTCGATTGCACATCATTTGTCCTCATGCAAACCCACGGCATCAAAACGGCATTCACCTTCGACCAGCATTTTACCGATGCCGGTTTTGATGTGGTGCCGAGTTGATTATTTCTGATGGAAATCGCGCGGCTCAAGGGAGTCGACTTTGGTTAGTTTTTTTGCCGCAGATGAACTCGGATGCACGCAGATTGATGAGGACCGGGTAACGGGTAAATGGTTGGGTTCAGCGAACTTGCGATTGTGGCGGCGGTCGTTGCGTTTGCGTGCCAAGTTCCGTCGACAAACATGTTTTGGAGCAGTTATCTACGCCAGCTCATGGGAGTAACGGCCGCTGTTTGTGTTGGGATTTGTTTGCTGATAGAACTGGTGCGATCTATGCGAAGGCCATTCGACGGAAGCGGAAATCGACATAACTCCATCTGCGTCCATCCGCGTTCATCTGCGGCTAATTTAATAACAACAAAACCATGCCCATCATCGACGACCTATTCAAAAAACTCCGCGCCGAGAATCGCAACGCATTCATGCCCTACCGACGGCGGGCGATTGCGATTTGGTATTCACCGGCGGTCCAGAGCTGAGATTCCGTGATTAAAAGTCAACGCTGTTACACGTAGATTCTGGTGACGAACCAGGTCTTGCGTCCCCGATGTAGTCGATTCTGTAGCTAACACCGCTACGCCAAACTCAACCCGGCAAACTCACCGCTTTCAGAACCTCGCTCGCCGCTTCGCTTTTGTTGAGCACATACAAGTGAACGCCCGGCACGCCTGCTTCGATTAGTTCGTGCATCTGCGCGGTGGCTTGATCGACACCCACGGCGAACTGCGTTGCTTCGTCGTCGCCGGCGGCTTCGAGAGCATCGGTGAATTTCTTCGGAAGCTTCGCTCCGCAGAGCGACGCGATCCGCTGGATTTGTTTACAGTTGGTGACTGGCAGCAGTCCCGGTACGATGGGGATGGCGATGCCGCGTGCGTCGCATTCGTCGCGGAACCGCCAGAAATCGGCGTTATCGTAAAAGAGTTGAGTGATGATCGCATCGGCACCGGCGTCGACTTTGCGCTTAAGGTTGTCGAGGTCGTGGATCGGGCTGGTTGCTTCTTGATGGGTCTCGGGATAGCCACCAACAGCAATGCCCATCGCGCGGAACTTATCTTTAATAAACGCCACCAGTTCGTTAGCGTAGCGAAAGCCTCCCTCGGTGAAGGTGAACGTATCGCTCCCCTTTGGCGGATCGCCGCGAAGCGCGACGACATTGGTAACGCCGCGTTCGAGTGCCGTTTGCAAGTAGGCGGCAATTTGATCGGCCGTTTGGCCGACGCAAGTCAGGTGAGTGGCGACGGGCAAGCCGTGCCGCTGGGCGACGGCGGAGATAATGTCGAGCGTTTTGCTTTGCGTCGAACCGCCCGCACCGTAGGTGCAGGTGATATACGACGGTTCGAATTCCATGAGCCGGTCGACGTGCATAACGAGCGCTGCTTCGCCGGCCGGTGTCTTGGGCGGGAATAATTCGAAAGACAGGCCGAATTTGCCGGGGCCATACGCGGCCGATAGGTTGGGGAGATTAGTCAACGGAGTCAACTCGCGAGTTGAGGGCAAATTGATGCAACTTACTATTGTGTAGCGACTTATCCGTCGCTGAAGCTCTATTTTAACCGCGCTGCCTTGCGTGAGATACTGCCGATATTAGTGATTGGACTGCGAAAAATGTGGTGTCATTCTGAGGCGGAGGCGTTAGACTAAGGGGGAGCGTTCGATACGCTCCCCGCCCTCCCGGTCACATTTTAATCCCGCCCTCGACCAGGAAGAATACATGCTCGCAGTGCCAAGGATGCACTTCCGATGTTCGCGTGCGCTGACACTGTTCAGCGTTCTCGCAGTCGCTCTAGTTTCGCACGCTGAGTTGGACGCCGACGAATCGCTTAAGCCGATCGCCGACTACGCCGCGCTCGCCGAGCCGCTGCTTGCGAATTATTGCCGCGATTGTCATTCGGGCGACGAAGCCGAGTCGGGGTTCGCGGTCGAACGGCTTCGCGGGGGCGATGATTTTCAATTAAACCGTCACGAGTGGATCGACGTCATCCGTCGCTTGCGAGCCGGCGACATGCCCCCTTCCGACGTGGACCAGCCAACGAAAGAAGAACGTGAGCAACTCGTCGACTGGATTGCCGCGAAGCTCGACTCGGTCGATTGTACCGGCGAAGTGAACCCAGGAAACGTCACACTGCGACGGCTCAATCGCGAACAGTATCACAACACGGTCCGCGACTTGCTTGGTGTCGATTACGATCCGAGCACGCTGTTTCCCCCTGACGAGTTGGCGTATGGATTCGACAACAACGGCGACGTGCTCGCGATCTCGCCACTGCTGTTCGAGAAGTACCTCACGGCCGCAGGGGTCGTTGCAAGTCGCGCCGTTCCGACGGCTGAAGAAATTGACAAAGGTGGCCGCAAGCTCAAGCTGGGCGAGGGCGAGGGCATCGCCAACCATGGCGTGAATTCGCGCGTGCTGTTTACGAACGCCAAGCTAAAGAGCGACTTCACGATCGTCAAACCAGGGCGCTACGCGATAAGAGTCACCGTTGCGGGGAAGCAGGCGGGCGACGATCCGGTGCGGATGGAGTTGTGGCTCGACGACCAAAGGCTCAAACAATTCGACGTCTGGAGCATCGAGTCAGAATCAGAGGTATTTGTTGCGTTGTTCGATCTCAAAGATAAAGCAGCCCACGAAATCGGTGTCGCTTTCGTCAACGATTACTACAACGAACGCGCCGAGCGGGAGGTCGACCGCGACCGAAATTTGATTGTTCATCAAATCGAGTTACACGGCCCGCTGCGACTCGCCGATGATGCACCTGCGATCGCGCGGCGGTTGTTGCTCGTTAAAGAGCCAACACCGGACGACTGGCGAGAGGGAGATCAATGGCAGTCGATTGCCCGCGATCGTCTACGAGCCTTTGTGCCGAGAGCTTTCCGTCGTACGGTCGACGAAACCGAGATCGATCGACTTGTCGCGTTGATGGCCGAGGCCCGCGAAGCTGGCGACAGCTACCATCGCGCATTGCAATTGGCAGTGCAGGCGGTGCTCGTTTCGCCTCGATTCTTGATGGTGGGCGACATGGTGGGCGACACCGAAGCGATCGAGTCAGACTCAATCGAGCCAAACTCAGGTGTGCAGCCGATCGACGACTTCGCCCTCGCCTCGCGACTAAGCTATTTTTTGTGGGGCACCATGCCCGACGACGAATTGCTTTCACTCGCCGATCGTGGCGTGTTGCCCATACAACTCGACGCCCAAGTAAAACGGATGCTCCGCGACGCACGCGTTCGCAATTTGGCGACGAGTTTTGCGGGACAGTGGCTCGAAACTCGGCAACTCGAGTCGTTTCGTCCCGATCCAGGCAAGTTTCCCGAGTACGACGACGACCTCCGCAACTCGATGGCTCGCGAGGCCGAGAAGTTTTTTGAGGCGGTCGTCGTTCAAGACATGCCTGTCACGACGCTGCTCGATGCCGACTTTACGTTCCTCAATGAACGACTCGCGAAACACTATGGTATCGACGGCGTGAAGGGCGATTACTTTCGCCAGGTCAATTTCACCGACGATCAGCGGGCCTCCGGGCGAGGTGGTGTACTGGGGCTGGCCAGTGTACTGACAGTGACGAGCAATCCCGACCGCACGTCGCCAGTGTTGCGTGGCAAGTTTGTACTCGCCAACTTGCTGGGCGACGAACCGCCGCCACCGCCACCCAATGTTCCGGCGCTGGCACAAGACGAGAGCAAAGCGATCGCCAGTACTGTTCGCGAACAACTCGAAGCCCACCGCAGCGATCCGGGCTGCGTCGCCTGTCACCAGACAATGGACCCCCTCGGTTTCGCGCTCGAAAGCTTCGATGCCATTGGCCGCGTCCGCGATCGCGACGGCGGACAACCAATCGATGACCGGGGACAACTTCCCGATGGAACGGAGTTTAAGGGGGCAACCGGCTTGCGTGACTTATTGACCGGCCGCGAAGCACAATTCCGCCGCGCTCTGGCCGAGAAGTTGTTGACCTACGCACTCGGTCGTGGGTTAGAATATTACGATCAATGTGCGCTACGCGAAATCATGACCGAGACAGAAGCCGAGGGCGATTGCTTCTCGGCGATGGTGCTCGCGATTGTGAAGAGTCGACCGTTTTTGTTTGAAAATGTATCGATTCGGGGACAGGCTACCGAGTGATTTGTTTTCACCACCGAGTCACTGAGGGGACTGAGATATTGTGGCGCGGATGTAAATTGCAATTCCCCCTCTTCGTCTCGGTAACCTCAGTGACTCTGTGGTAAATAAAAATCCTGTAAATTATAGGACTAACCAATGAATACCAATTCGAATGTTGGGCGACGCACTTTTCTGCGTGGCGTCGGAGCTGCGATTGCATTGCCGATGCTCGAAAGCGCGTTGCCTCTGGGCGCGGTCGAGGCAGCCACGGCGAGTGCGGCCGCATCGCCCACTCGGCTCGCTTTTTTGTATGTCCCTAATGGCGTTCACATGCCGAACTGGAAGCCACAGACAACGGGAACCGATTTCGACTTGCCGAAGACGCTCGCTCCGCTCGAGAAGTTTCGCCAAGATCTAACGGTCATTAGTGGCCTGGCTGCCGACAAGGCTCGCGCCAACGGCGACGGTGCCGGCGACCACGCCCGCAGTGCGGCCGCGTTCCTTACAGGTACGCAGCCGGTGAAGTCCAGCGGGAAAGACATGCGGGCTGGCATTTCGGTCGACCAAATCGCCGCCAAGCATTGGGGGCACAACACTCGCTTCGCGTCGCTCGAATTGGGCTGTGAACCGGGCCGACTGGCTGGCTCGTGCGACAGTGGCTATGGCTGTGCTTATTCCCACACGCTTTCGTGGAAATCACCGACACAGCCGCTTGAGAAAGAAACCAATCCGGCACTCGTTTTCGACCGTCTGTTTGGCGGGGGCTCGACCGTCGAACAACTCCTCTCGCGACAACGCCGCCAACACGCGCGGCAAAGTGTGCTCGATTTTGTTGCCGACGATGCACGCCAGTTGCGCAAACGGCTCGACACCAACGATCGCCGAAAAGTCGAGCAATACCTCGAAGGAATTCGCGACGTCGAACGCCGACTCAACAATCCAGCCTTCACCGAAAACGATACCGTCGTTGGACGTCCCGATGGTCGTCCCGACGAAATCGGCGAGCGCATTCGCTTGATGGGCGACATGATGGCGCTCGCATTCGCCAGCGACGCCACCCGCGTTTGTACTTTGATGTTCGCCGACGAGGGGAGCAACTACCCCTATCGAGAACTTGGCCACCGCGAAGGCCATCACTCGCTGTCGCACCATCGCAATCGCGAAGAGTTGGTCAAACAGATTCAGCAAATCAACGAGCATCACGTCAAACAGCTCGCCTATATTCTTGAGAAGTTGTCGCAGAATGACGAGCGAGGCGAGAGTCTGCTCGACAACACATTGCTGGTCTACGGCAGCGGAATCAGCGACGGCGACCGCCACCGGCACGAGGACCTACCGGTTCTGGTGGCCGGCAAAGGGGGCGGCCACGTCACTCCCGGCCGCCATCTCGAGTACCCCGAAGACACGCCGATGATGAATCTGTTTGTCTCGATGCTGCAAGGCATCGGCGTGCCGGTCGAACGCGTGGGGGATAGCACGGGGGCGCTGCCAGGCTTGACAGTGTAGCTTGTAGGCGGAAACGAGTCGTAGGCCGGCACAAGCGTGCTCACGCAGTTCCAGCGACTGCAACACCGCAGCCACATCCTGGCCAGCGCTTAACATCGCGTCGGCATCTCGTAGCTTCTTAAAAATCTGTTCCGGCCAATGTCGCCGACGTTGCTTTGCATTCATCAAAAGGTCTGCTTGCCAATCGGCGGGTTAGACCTTCATAACAGGTGGATCAAGTTTAAGAGAGCAGGCCACGAGGCTCGGGCAGAGGCAAGCCGGGGAACAGAGCTCAAGGCTGGGCGGCAGCCTCGCCCTCGCGGGAACCTTGTCCCTACTCCAAGGGTTGTTCATAACTAAACCTTCCGTTCGCTGCCCTTGGACCACCGCACACTGACCGCCAAAAAATGCCCGAAGTTCACCTTTACACCGATGGCGGATGCAGTGGGAATCCTGGACCTGGTGGCTGGGCTTTTTTGCTGCGGCACGTCGCCACGGGCAAAGAGCTAGAAGGCTCTGGCGGCACTCCCGAGACGACCAACAACCGCATGGAGCTGACTGCCGTGGTCGAGGGACTGCGGGCGCTCAAGCGGTCGACCGATGTCGAGCTATTCACCGACAGCGTCTACGTTGGCAAGGGCATGAGCGAGTGGATGCCCACGTGGAAGGCGAACGGTTGGCGACGTCGCGAAGGCAAAAAGTGGACCGAGGTCAAGAACGTCGACCTCTGGCAGGCGCTCGACGAGCAACTCGCCCGACACAAAGTGAAATACACCCGCGTCGCCGGCCACAGCGGCCACGCCGAGAACGACCGGGTAGACGAACTAGCGGTCGCGGCTTATCAGCGGTATTTGTGAAAATTGCGTTCGTGGGGTGGCGAGAGCCGATGAATCAAATCGCTAAGGAACCACCGCAAAATAACTTCCCGATTTCGGCAAAAATGACACTTTCCAGCTCAGAAAGCGCGGTTCCTGTAATAGGGAAGTTGTTTTGCGTTCAAACTCTCAGTTCAAACTCTCAGTTCAGACTCGCAGCGAGCTAATTACACACTGTATTCTACGCCACCAAAATCATCGCTGTCCAAATCGCTAGCTCGCCGCCACGGCTTCGGTCTCACACTTCACGTCGCTGCCATTCGCCGATGGTCGGGTGGCGTCTTTCTTCGCTTGGCGTTCTTTCCAAACTTTCTCGATGATATCGCCGCCGACGATGCCGTAGAGGCGCGGTCGGGGTGGAATCAGCGAGGTGTCGACATCTTCGTAAGTGAGCGTTGGCTCCCCCTTCGAGTCAAACGAGGCGATGGTCGACTTGAGCCACTTGCGGTTCTTTTCTTCGAATCGGTCGCACCACGATTCGGCCTCGCGGCGACGCTCGGTGGGGTCTTCGCTATCGACACCCGGCATGTCGAATTCCGGTTTGTAGTGGGCCCCGCGACATTCGTCGCGCTGGCGGGCTCCCTTAAGAATCGCCTTAGCGATGGGGAACATATCGATCAGCGTCCGAGTGAACACCACGTTTTGGTTGGTCCAGTTGCCGGTGTCACTAAGGCTGCAATTTTTGGCTCGCTCGGCCAGTTCGCTCACCTTGGCGTAGGCTGCGTCGAGCTGGTCGTTCTTGCGAACGACGGTGGCCGCCTTGGTCATTTCGTGGCCCAACTCTTGGTGCAACAGGTAGGGATTTTCGCCGTTTCCTTCGCTCTTGAGCATATTCCTAAACTTGAGTTCTTGGGCACTCCGTTGACTGCGATGCAGCAGATCAAACTCGGGATCGGCCGCCGATTTGGCGAGTCCGCCAATCATTTTTTGAATGCCCGGCGCAACGATTAGCCCAGTGAAGATGCACGAGAGCAGCGAGTTGGCACCGAGCCGATTGCCACCGTGGTACTGATAGTCGGCCTCGCCAATGGCATAAAGCCCTGGCACGTGTGTCTGGTGGTTGCGAGGCGAACCGAGGACGAGCCCACCCGCTGCGGTCCGCTCGTAGTCGGCCCACATGCCCCCCATGCTGTAGTGCACAGCAGGGAAAATCTTCATCGGCACTTCGCGAGGATCGACGCCTTGAAACTTTTCGTAGATGTGCAGAATGCCACCCAGCTTGCGGTCGAGTTCTGCGCGGGGAATGTGTGTCAGGTCGAGGTACACACACTCTTTGTCGGCTTCGACGCTAAGGCCTTCGTTGACACAGACATTGAAAATCTCGCGAGTGGCGATGTCGCGCGGCACGAGGTTGCCGTACTTCGGATAACGCTCTTCGAGAAAGTAATATCGCTCGCTTTCGGGAATGTCGCCCGGCTCGCGGGGATCGTGTGGCTTGATCGGCACCCACACGCGGCCCCCTTCGCCACGGGCGCTTTCGCTCATCAGCCGCAACTTGTCGGCACCGGGGATTGCCGTCGGATGAACTTGAATGAACTCGCCATTGGCATAGCGAACGCCCGCCATCACGCTGCGGCTCGCAGCGCTGCCGGTGCAGGCCATGCTCATCGTGCTGCGGCCATAGATGAGTCCACAGCCACCGGTGGCGAGCACCACGGCATCGGCGCGGAACGCGCGAATCTCCATTGTGATCAGGTTTTGGGCAATTGCGCCGCGACAACGACCATCGTCGTCGAGCACCGGGCCGAGATAGTCCCAGCCCTCGTGCATCGCGACCATGCCAGCGGCATGGTGGCGACGGACTTGTTCGTCGAGGGCGTATAGCAACTGCTGGCCAGTGGTGGCACCGGCAAACGCGGTGCGCTTAAAGAGCGTGCCGCCAAAGCGTCGTTGGTCGCGGAAGCCTTCGGCGGTGCGGTTAAAGGGAACACCAATGCGATCCATCAGGTCGATGATTCGCGGTGCCCAGTCGGTCATTTCTTTGACCGGCGGTTGGTGCTGCAAGAAGTCGCCACCATAGACGGTATCGTCGAGGTGCAGGTACTCGCTATCGCCTTGTTGTCGAGTGACATCGTTGACACTGTTGATGCCCCCTTGCGCACAAGCACTATGAGAACGTTTCACCGGGCCGAGCGCCATGCAATCGACTTTGATTCCCGAATCGGCAAGCTGCATGGTGGCGGCCAAACCGGCCAAGCCACCGCCAACGATCAGCACACGTTGTTCGGCCATAAAACTTTCTGTCCGTTCGTGGAGCCACCATCGCGAAACGGTGGACGTCATCTTTTTTTGTTAACTGTGAATCAGGCAAGTAAACACAGAGTGCTGAAGTCACTCCGCTAGCCGACGAGCTACGTCTCGTCGGCGTGGCGTGGCATCGGGCCGAAACTGCGTAAAATATGGTCTAATCCACCTACGGTTTTGTATTGGTCTCGCTGTCGTCTGACCAGCCGGTTTGTTGCATGGTCTTTGGATCGGTCGACTCGATTTCTGGTTCGCTCGCCTCAAGGCGCTTCTCTGGATCGTCGGGAAGTAGTCCCATCTCGATCTTCATGTCCGTCATGCGGTTTTCGGCTTCAATCGCTTTGGTGAGATTTTCGCCCGAACCTTGTTCGCGGGCACCCCAGAGTGCGCTCAATCCCACAATCGCCAGGATCACGCCGAAACCACCACAAGCGTAGAGCGCACGCTGTTGGGCTTGCGGTCGCGTCCAGACTCCCCAGGTGATTCCCATGCTCCAGATGCCGTTGGAGAGGTGAAAGACCGAAGCCAGAACACCGATCGCATAGATCACAGCAATCAGCAGTTGTTGTAGTGCCATGCCCGCTGTCGACGCGGCGTTGTAGGGTTTGAACTGACCTCCGCCGAGCGGCTCCACAACCCCGGCTCGCCACCATTCGGCATGAAACCAACCGTGCATGTGAAAGACGTGGTAGCCGATAAACAAAAAGGCGATGACTCCGGTCACTCGCTGGGCAACATACCGCCAGTTGGCTCCGTAGCGGTAATGCTGCACATTGGGCACCATACCAGTGACGATCATCACGCCCACCACGGCATGAAAGATGATCGGAATGAAGATAAAGACCCACTCGACCAGCGGCAGCACCGGGCCGAGCGCGTGGATGTTATGGACATTGTTTTGGAATGTTTCAGGCCCTGCCACGATACTGGCATTCACTATCAAGTGAACGCACATGAACGCGCCGACGGGAATCAGCCCGCTCAGCGAGTGAAGCCTGCGAATGAGGAACTCGTGACGCGTGAAAAACGACGGCGCTGTGTCGGCCACCTCGATACCTCGATGAATGGGAGTCTCGACCGTGAGCCTGAAACGACTGGCCCACCAATCAGATAACCGTGTAAACGCGGCATTCTTCACGGCGAAGATTTAACGCGACCACACGGGAAACCCTAGTATAAGGGGTCGCCGACTCGACACAAGCGACGGCGACAGGGGCGATTACTCGCCACTCGTGCGGAGTTCGTTCGCCCGGGCGCGGTATTCGCTGGCGAGGTCACTTTTGCCCGTCTTGTCGAATTCGCGAGCGATCCACTCGTAGCTGTCAATCAGATTCGGCTCGAAGTTGATCGCGTTCACAAAACTGCGGACAGCAGCATCGTGTTGGTCGGCGAGCGCGCAGGCAACGCCCCGTTTGAAGTAATGGAGCCCCGTCGTTGGTTCGAGTCCAATGCACTGATTGAAGTCTTCGATCGCCTGTTCGTGCTCGCCCAACTTCATAAATGCATGGGCGCGATTCAAATAGGCGTCGACGTAACGATTGCTCAGCGATACCGCCTCGTTATACGACTCGACGGCTTTATAGAAATCGCCTCGCCGGGCCTCGGCCAAGCCTTCCCACAGGTAATAGCGGGGGTTGTCGTACTGAATGTTCTGGGCCCGCTGAAAATCTTTGATCGCCAATGCGTTTTCTTCGAGTTCAAACCAGCAAATCCCCCGGCGAAAATAAGCTTCGGCGAGCTCGGGGTTGGCGTTGATGGCGGCGGTGAGCGAACGAACCGCGTCGGCGAATTGACCCAAAAGTCGCTGTCCGACACCGCGTTGGAATAGTGCCAAGGCGCGAACCCCGGCGGTCGCAGCGTTTTCGGGCAACTGAGCGAGCAGCGCGTCGCAAGTGGCGATGCCCGCGCGTAGTTCTTCTTCGGCCAGATCGATGTCGCCGGTTGACTTCGCGTACTCTTCGTGGATGGAGGCTTTGGTCAAGTAAGCCTGGGTGAACGGCATCCCATTTGTCCCCGGCTCGAACAACTCGATCGCCTTCGCGATCGCCTCGGTGGCGTCTCGATACTCTTGTTGTTGATACCGAACGATGCCGAGCGTGAAGAATGTGTCGGCGTCGGTCGGATCGATTTCGACGGCCCGTTGTAAATCGGCCAGCGACAGATCGAACCTTTGCTGTGCCGCGAATGCTCGGCCTCTCAGCGCGTAGGCTTCCGCGTTCTGGTCGTCTTGTTGAATAAATCCGGTGAGCAATTCCTCGGCTTGTGCGCCCCGACCACCAAGGGCGAAGGCTTTGCCGAGCGCGAACACGTAGTCCATGTTTTCGCTATCGGTGTCGTAGGCCGCCTGCAAGTCCTGGGCGGCAAGTTCGACTTGGCCAGCGTCGAGATAGACCATGCCGCGACCGTACTGCAGTAGGGCCTGTGTCGGAGCATCGAGAATGCCCAGCGACTCGAATGCTTTGTTGTAGTCGGATAAAGCGCGTTCGAGTTGTCCGTCAAGCCGATAGGCGTCGCCCCGCCCGATGAATGCCGCGGGTTGCTGACCAAAGCCCTGGATTTTTGTCGCTTGAGCGTAGGCTTTGATGGCCGATTCGTATTCTTCATCGGCCAAGTACTCATCGCCCGCAGCCACCGCATTTTTATAGGCATCTTGCGCGCTGGTCGCGTCACTCTCTTGCCCGTGCGCGTTGCCAAGGGCACAAGTGACAAGAACCACGGCCAACAAAATACGCCGATAACAACTCATAAAAAAACTCACCTTGTCGGCGGCGAAACGGGGTAGGGATTATCAGGTAGCCACAATGGCAGCACCTTGGAGCCATCGCGAACGGCGTCCCCGAATTCTTGCGAATCCGGCTACGTACGCGCCGATCCTACGAAAGGCTCTCGTCGCGCTCTCTTCCATCCTAACCATCGGCTCGGGAATTGCGACCAATTTTGTCGAACAGTGCGGGAATTTCTTGCGGAATGGCCGTGGCAACCACTCCCTGCGGGCGGTGCCGGTTGTGAGGCGGACGCCACCAAATCGGCCTTATCGATTAATACGAATCTGACGGCTACCGGTTCGGCCAATAGGGAGTGAGCGGGTAGATGCCGCAGCGTTCGCCCCATGCTTCGTACTTCTGCCGCAGCTCGTTTAACTTCTCGGGGTTCTCTTCCGCCAGGTTGTGCAGCTCCGCCCGGTCTTTGGCCAGGTTGTAGAGTTCCCACTTGCCTTTCTTGCCACGGGCGACCAGTTTCCAGTCACCGTCGCGGATCGCGCGGTTCCCTTCGTGTTCCCAAAACAGGGGGTACTTGCGGTCGATGTTGTCGCCGGCGAACGCTGGGGTGAGCGACGTCCCTTCGGCCGGGGTGATCGACTGGCCATCGTGAAACTTGCTCGGGTATTGGGCTTCGGCCAGATCGACGCAGGTCGCCATGATGTCGATCAAGTGCCCCGGTTGGTGTTCGATTTCTCCCTTGCGGGCGATTCCCTTCGGCCAGTGCGCAATCAGCGGCGTCGCAATGCCCCCCTCGTGTACGAAGTGCTTGTACAACCGGAAGGGCGTGTTCGAGGCGTTCGCCCATTCAATGCCGTAGGCGATGTAAGTGTCCGCGGGTCCGGGCTCGACCCCAAACCCATTACGGACCGGTTTGCCGTCGCGGGTAAACAGCGGCACCATGTCCCATTGCAGGTCTTCCGGTCCCGGTGGTTTGGCGTCTGTTTGATTCTCCCCCACATTGCGGGGATTGCCGTTGCTCCCCATTTCTTCTTGGCAGCCACCGTTGTCTTGCAGGTAGACAATCAGCGTGTTGTCGAACTTGCCGGTCTGCTTCAGCGCGTCGACAATCCGGCCGATGTTTTGATCCATCGAATCGACCATTGCCGCATATACTTCCTGCCGCTGGGCGAACCAATCTTGGTGATCGATCTCCTCCCAGGGGCGATGGTGTGGCGAGAGTTCGGTCGACTCGTCAATCACGCCGAGTTCCTGCATCCGCGCGTAGCGCTGTTCGCGAAGCTTGTCCCAACCTTCGGCGTACTTGCCTTTGTACTTGGCAATGTCCCTTGCCCTCGCATGCATCGGCCAGTGCGCGGCCGTGAAGGCCACGTACATAAACATCGGGTCGTCGCCCTCGTGCTCGGCAATGTACTGCACCGCGTGATCGCCAATGGCATCGGTGTAGTAGTAGTCGGGCGAGCCGGGCGGAACAAGCTTGTTGCCGTCGGCTAGCGTGCAGGGATCGAAGAAGCTGCCAGCGCCCAATATCGTGCCGTAATGGCGATCGAAACCCCGCTGTAGCGGCCAGTTGCTGCGATCGATGGTGCCTGCTTCGTACTGCTTTTGGTTGGGGTGCGGCGTGACGTGCCACTTGCCCACGGCGTAGTTCTTGTAGCCTGCCGTGCCGAGCACTTCGGCGATGGTCACGCACTGGCGATTCAGATTCCCGGCATAGGCCGGCGTGCCGGCGTCTTCGGTCATGTGCCCCACGCCCGCCTGATGCGGATAGAGCCCGGTGAGAATCGATGCCCGCGACGGACAGCAACGCGCCGCGTTGTAAAACTGGGTGAACCGCAGTCCCCCCTCGGCCAGCGAGTCGAGCACCGGCGTCTCGATTTCGCTGCCGAAACAGCCGATATCGCTGTAGCCCATGTCGTCGCTGAGGATGACAATAATGTTCGGCCTGTCGGCGGCAAGCAGCGAACCCGCACAACCAAACAGTACGACAACTAAACAGGAAAGCAACAATCCGCGCATAATCGAGCCTCGCGAAGAAGCGATGGACAGACTGACATTACCCGAAATGGATCTGCGAGTATGATTGACTCCAGCGCCGCGTGTCAAATTGCCCACGGGTGGCGAGCAGGGAGCTACCCAGATGGGACCCAGCACGGAGCAGGGAGCGAAGAGACGTCATTCATCACTTATCAATCATTGCTCATCATTTCCATGAAGTCCCTCACCAAAGAAATCTGGCTGAACATCCCCGAGCGGCGGGCGATAGTTTCGCTCCATCGCGAGGTCGAAAACCTCGTCGCCGAGAGTGGCGTGCAAGACGGCTTGGTGCTGGTGAACGCGATGCATATCACCGCCAGCGTGTTTATTAACGACAACGAGTCGGGCCTGCATGCCGACTACGAGCGGTGGCTCGAAGAGTTGGTGCCATTCAGTCCGGGGAGCGACCCCAAGACCGGCGGATATCTGCACAACCGCACTGGCGAAGACAACGCCGACGCCCACCACAAGCGCCAAATCATGGGCCGCGAAGTGGTCGTGGCCATCACCGATGGCCAGCTGCACCTCGGTCCGTGGGAACAC
>JBGSWC010000359.1:0-6156 GCA_041752635.1 Pirellulales bacterium
GTCGGGGCTTGGGGCGGGACCTCGTCGGGCATCGAGTCAACTCCAGTCAGTAGTACGGCAGCAAGAAGCCAAATTCTTCGATGCCAGTATAACCAAACTGATTGTTGATCGCATTTTTTGTGCCGGCATGTCCCACGATCGCTTGCCCAACAACGCTGGTCGCTTCACGGCCCCACTCGTTCGTTGTTCGAGCCCCGCGTCACTCATTGCCGATGCAGTATAAGTGACCAACGGTTCGCAAGTAGATTTTTCCATCGACGACAGCCGGAGTTGACCATGTTTGTTCGTCGATCACGTTCTTGGCAATGATATTGAGCGTGGGGCCTGGCTCGATGACGTGGGTGGTGCCCCCGTCGTCGACGCAGTAGACCCGGCCACCACTCGTCCAGGGCGAAGCCCAGAACGGCCGGGCGTTGGGGACTCGCTTGCTGTAGAGCGATTTGCCGGTCGCCTGCTCAAGGCAATGGATGATGCCGCCATTCCGCTCGAGCAGGTAGATGTAACCGTTTGACTCGACAGGCGAGGCCATCTGAATGCCGCTCTTGGGGGTTCGCCATTCGACGTAATCGGTCTGTGTAATATCGCCCGACCCGCCAGGTTTGATCGAGAACAGATAGCCACCACCGTCATCTGATCCGCCGCGGCTGCGGAGTTCGGTGCCGACGTAGAGACGGTCGCCGATCGCCAGCGGGGTCGCGGAACTACGTCCCTTGGCCATGTCGAGTTGCCAAAGCAGCTTGCCATTGTCGGGATCGTGCGAACGGTAGATCATGCCGCCGACAATCAGTTCGTTGCGTTGGCTGTTTTGCCAGATCATTGGCGAGCTGTATTGCGAATTTTCGTCGCGCTTCTCGCGCCACAGTTCGTCGCCCGACTTAGCATCGAGTGCGACGAGAAACGATTGTTGCTCGTTGTCGACCTGTAAGAACAGTTTGCCAGCGAACAAAACGGGCGAACTCGATGTGCCCCAGTCGGCGCGCATCTCATAGACGCCCAAGTCTTTGCTCCAAAGTGGCTCGCCCTCGATGTCGAAGCAGTAGAGACCGTGCATGCCAAAATAGGCATAGACCCGCTCGCCATCGGTGACGGGCGTTTCGGTAGCGTAGGTGTTCGTGCGGTGACGAGGGATGGCTGGTTGGCCAGTTCGTGCGGTGCGACGCCAGCGGGGCTCGCCACTGTTGGCGTCGAGGCACATCACGTCCCAACGGTAACTTCCGTCGCCCGCTGGAATCGCCGCCGTCAATAAAAGGCGGTCGCCCCACACAACCGGGCACGACCATCCCTCGCCCTCGATCGCGACTTTCCACTGCACATTCTTCGTTGCATTCCATTCGAGCGGACATTCAGTAACGCTCACGCCATTCATGTTGTCGCCACGAAATTGCGACCAAGTCTCGGCGGCCCGCGACACAGCGACGGCGAGCGTCGCCAAGACAAAACTTGCAATCATCGATTTCGGCAGCATAACGCGATCCTCTGGCGGAATAGGAACAAACTGATTCACCCAACGTCGGCATTGTAGGGCAACAATGCCGACTTGGCAGCCACAGGATTCAGCCACAGGATTTAGCCATCGTCCTAACCGGACAGCGGCAAGTTATTGATCTAGGGAACGCAAATAAACGCTGATGCACACCGAATTTTCGCAGATAGTCGTCGGTTGCGCGTAGTTCGTTAACGGCTCAAACGAAAAGAGGTGCGGCTGTCGGTTTTCATCGCATTTTGCATCGAAATTCATCTGCGTTTATCGGCGTCCATCTGCGTTCCCTTGAATCAGCAGCATTGCGACATGGCGCTGTCCAGCTAAGAAAGCACGAAAAAAGCACGCCACTTTCGTGGCATGCTTGTGAATGCGTTGTTGTCTTGTCCAAACAGGGGCGACCATTCGTAACTACAACAAGCGCTGAAATTCTGAACAGTCCTTGTGATTAACTTCGGCGGCATTAACTTCGGCGACGAAGTGCGAGACCCGCGACGCCGCCCAATGCGAGCAGGGCCATCGTGCTGGGTTCAGGAACGGCACCGCCGTTCAAGCTGCCTGCTGTCAACAAAGCGACGAAGGGATCGATGTCGAGCGTGTCGACCACATCGTCCATGTTGATGTCACCCACCGCGAGTGCGTCGACACCAGGGAACGCCGTCGCGTAACCAGCCGGGTCAGTCAGCAACAACACAAACGGATCGATGTCGAGTGTGTCGACCGTGCCGTCGTTGTTTGTATCGCCGAGGATGAACATCGGAACGTCGACGAGTGGGGCGACGTCGTCGAATGTATCGCCGAGGCGGAGTTCGTCGTAGGCGTTGCCGGCGCGCGTCATACCGACCGCCAGCGTATTGAGAGTGCTCTCGTCGATGAACACGACCGTGCTGACCGCGTTGGTGTTGAACTCAGCCTCGCTGATCGTCGAGCCTTCAGCAAAAACCGCTCCAGAAAGTGTGTCTTGAGCCTCACCGAACTCATATTTGAGCACAATCAGGTAGTCAGCAATCGCCGTGTCGAGGTTCGAGACGTCGGTTTTCGAGAATTCGTCGCGGACGCCAAAGATGTATTGAGCGAGCATAACATCAGCCGTGTTAATGCCACTATTGATCGGGGAACCGTTACCGATGCCCAAGCCATCGGAACCATCGGAGAGCATCAGCGAACGCTCTTCGAAGCCGCCACCCGTGGTGAGGGCAAACGCAGGGGCAAAGAAGAAGCGGCTGTCTTCGAAGTGCACGACCATGCTAGCCCACAATGTGTTATCGTCGCCCGCCAGCACATCAGCCGTTGCCCCCAATGGGCGTCGGGCGTTGATGCGGTCTTCAAATTGGTCATTCGAAACGGGCGACAGACCTACATAACCACCCGTTTGTGCCACTCCAGACATGACGCCGTCCCAGTCGGGCTTGTCGAGGCCCGTAGCACCTGGACGAATTTCGGTCATGCCCAAGGGGCCAAACACACCCGGGATTCCGGCGTTGCTTCCGGAGGTCATATCTTCCCACGGTCCGCCAAAGCCCATGCCCCCGTTTTTGGCCAGCCCATCGAAGGTGAAGGCAACTGTGTCGTCGATGTGGGTAAAGTTTTTCGTGGGATCGAGTTCGTAATCGAAACCTTCGTACACCAGCAGAACTGCCTGTGCAGAAGAGGCCAGTCCTGTGAAAAGGACAGCCGAGAGCAAGAAACGAGTCACATTCATAATAAGAAGACCCCCATACAGGCGAATGGCTGACAACGCGGAACAACGACGTCAGCCGGAAAATAAAAACCCATCCGTCAAGGTCTGAGAATAGCGAGTTGAATTGCGAATTGCAACATTTCGTGAACAAATCGGGAAAAAGGCTTTCCTGACAAGTTCAATTGGCTACACACAAGAAGTTACGGGTTATCGGTGTGAGTACGGCAAAACCGACCTGCCATCCAACAGAGATAGCGCAATATATGACGGAAGTTGCCTCAAATGTAAAATAGGAAATAGCTACCGATTTCGTCGAGCGGCCACAAAGCCAACGACACCAATTGCCAGCAGCGCTAGCGATGCCGGTTCTGGAACGGCGGAAACGATGCCATTGATCGACAAGTTGTCGATCGCCGTATGGTTGCCGGTTTCGTTGTCGCCGGTGAAATCACCCCCCTTGATCTGAAGCGTATAGCTGCCAGGGGAGGTGAGCGCGATTGGTGCCGCGAAGGTCAGGGTCACGAGCGGCTGCCCTGCGACGGTGCCACCCAATACGTCGGCTACCGTGACCGAATCGACCTCGACGTCCGATGGGTCGAACAGTGTGACGGTGAAATCCGACTTCCGGTCGACGTTTTGGTTCTGACTTCCATTCACGGCAATGTAGTTGAATGTCACATCGGTGAGCGTGACGTTCGTGCCGGCGTTGGGTGTGATGCTGACATCGGTCGTCCAGAACGTGTTGCCGTTGCCGGTGTTGATGCCGGGAACAAAGTTGTTTTGCACGAGCGCTGTGTTATTAAAGATCGCCTGCCCGGCGCCAGCTTCGTTTTTTGCCGACATGTCGCCCGGATCGAGTACACCATTGAGCGACCAGCCCAGATTTGTCGCCGTATCGTTGGCAACTTCGACCATCGTCAGCGTACGACCATCGAAATTGGTCGACGCGATCATCGCGGCATGAACGGCGCTAGCCCCAACCACAAAGACCAACAAAGAGAGAGCGAAAATTGGGTTTGTGTTCCGTAGTCGTGCGCCCATGCCAAAATCCCCAAATTAGTTGTGACTACAAGATGCGATTGAAAAATTAGCGACTCAGCACCGGGTGAGGTGTAACAAGTTAGATAAACGGTGAGGGCCTCCCCCAGCCCTCACTACCTTCATTTTGTAATATCGGGTTCCCCCGCCTGTCAAGCAGTTTTGTGGTTTTTGATAAAGATTCAGCTATTCTTAGTTGATTCACCGGCAACGCCCATTGCGGGTCGATTCACCAGCGTGACGCGAAAGGCTCGGTCGATAGACAGCACAATTTCGGATATCGTAGAATTGAGCCAACTTCCCGAGAATCAGGTTCCTATCGTTCAATCGAGACTCTCATGGCATTCGACGACGATTCGGCAAAGTACCTCGAAGAGGTCAAAAAAGGCAAGCCGCGGCGATTTGCCATGATTCTCAAGGGAGACAAGGTGATCAGTCTCGTGGTCTACAAGAAGGGTTCGCTCGAGAAGTACAAGAAGCAGGCCCGCGAGGGTGGCAAAGGACAGTTCTGCTATGGAGTGATCGACGGCAAGGGTCAAAACATTGTGTTCAAGCTTTGCCGCGAAGATGGCTTCGACGAGCCCCCGGGCAAAGAAATCAAATTAAAGCAGTACCTGAAGGACGAGGCCGGCGTGCAATTCAAACCCACGTATGAGATTGTTGACCAATTACCGTGACGATTTCACTCGGCAAGCTCGCCGAACGCCTTTGCATTCTCGCTCCCCATCACCGGCGCTAAAAGTGTCGCCTTAAGAAAGTTTCACCATGTTGACGAATCGATTGGTAACGGTCGCGTTGTTCTTGCTCGGCACCTTGGCGACTCAAGTCGTGGCACAGGATGCAGCCGACGAGAAATGGCGAACCGCCCACCTCAGTGCCGACGCCGCCGGACCCGACTTCGAAGTGCAGGGCGAATATGAAGGAAGCATTGCGGTCGGTGATACTGCGGCCGGTGACTCCACCCAAAAAATCGGTGTGCAGGTCATCGCACTTGGCGATGGCCGATTTCGTGCTGTGGTGTTGCAAGGAGGTCTGCCCGGCGACGGATGGACTGGCAAGCCGCGCGATCGCGAGGTGATGACGGGGCAAACTAAAGGGGACGTTACTTCCTTCCGTGGTGCGGGCAAAACAGCGACTATCAAGGATGAACTACTCACCTTCTACGCCGACGACGAAGAACTTGGGCAACTTAAGAAAGTCATTCGCGAAAGCGAGACGTTGGGGATGGAGCCTCCCAAAGGCGCGATCGTGTTGTTCGATGGGTCGTCGACCGACAATTTTGAAGGGGGACAATTAAGTGACGATGGCTCCCTCATGCACGGGACCACGAGCAAAGAGAAGTTTGGCGATTGTCAACTGCACCTTGAGTTTCAACTCTCGTATATGCCATTTGCCGATGGCCAGCGCCGCAGCAACAGTGGTGTTTATCTACAAGGTCGTTACGAATGCCAGGTGCTCGATTCGTTTGGCTTGGAAGGCGTCGATAACGAGTGTGGCGGCATCTACGGCATTGCGGCTCCGAAAGTCAACATGTGCTTTCCTCCGCTGTCGTGGCAGACTTACGACATTGATTTTACGGCAGCCAAGTTCGACGAAACCGGCAAATTACAGGATGATGCCCGAATGACCGTTCGGCACAACGGCGTCACGATTCACCACAACATCAAACTCCCCAGAAGCACCGCCGCCGCGACTTGGAAGCTCGGCCCCGAACCAGGTCCGCTCTATTTGCAAGACCACACCAATCCGGTTCGGTACCGAAATATCTGGATGGTTAAGCGTTAGCTGTTCACGTGATGGGAGCCTTCGCTTTGCCCATCGCCAGCGTCGTGCGGCAGAACCACGCCGACCCTGATGACGATGGCACCTACGAGCAGTGGGACCGCTTCGGACGCACAATCGATATCGGCTGGAGCAACGACGACGCAACCACGACGCGAACTGGAGAACGCCCACG
>JBGSWC010000360.1:0-2472 GCA_041752635.1 Pirellulales bacterium
AGCAGCAGGCGATACAAGCCCCACGCGCTAGGGAGTTTCGGTAACCTATCGCAGCGAACCGGCTCTCTCGCTCGCGCGTCGGGCTGGTTTCGCGTTACGGGTTCGGATGTCCCCCCATGGCACCCCTGCTATGAAACGACAACCGTTACCAGAGCTACTGGTTGAGTAGTCGCGTTACGATTGGGGCATATTCCTCGGTGACTTGTATCTTTTGCGGGTAGACCCACGCGACGAAATACTCGTCAATATTATCAGAATGAAGATAACAAATTACGTCGTTTTTACACGAGCAAAGAACAGACTGAATGCGTTCGACAATTTGGCGAAGCAGCCTCGCCGCTTTGTCTGAATAAATGACGACTGTAAATGAGCGAGACACGATGCCGATGTATGGAATCGCGAAATCGTCTGATGAGATGATTTCGGAGAGCGCATTGCCAACCCTTTCTTCGAGCCAGTCCATCTCCGAGGTCAGCATCGCTTCATCAGACTCAAGCGGGTCGTAGTTGTAGGGAGTTTCAGTGTTGTAGAATTCGAATTCATCGCTTGTCACTTGCTCTATCGCCATCGACGGTCGCTTTGGTGTAGTGCGCATGAATTCTGTGTCCCACGAAGGAAGTTCTGAACGCAACGGCTCGACGTCGGAGTGTTCCCGATCGTCACAAGTAATCCTGACATCGTGCAGATTCGGTAAACCCCGTAGAGGCCAGAGATCGATATTGTCTTCCTTGGTGTTCAAGACGAACCACCGAAGCTCTGTTAGGTCCGCAACGGGCACGATCGACGCGACCCATGAACTTAGGATGTTCACATGCGTCAACTTGTGGAGCGATGCAAGGGGTTCCAGTGAGGCGATGTTGCCGAAAAAGTTGGTTACGTTCCGTAGATTGGTAAATTGTTCGATTCCGTCGAGGCGATCAGGGTGGCAGCCAACAAGTCGCATCAAGTTTGGCATGTTGGGAAAGCCTTCGAATGAGTCAAATTCTCCGATTCCGAACTCTAGCGATCGCAATGCAGGAAGTGCCTTTGACTTGCGAAGTGCATCGACTTGGTAGGGTTCGATCCTTAGTTCTCGCAAGTTTGGGAGAATCGATAGCGGAGCAAAGTCCAAGCACGAAATGTCTCCCACGCTGAGAACTTCGAGTTTCTGACATTGCTGCAGCGACGTGAGATCGCTGATCGGATTCGTCGAGATATGCAGTTCTCGGAGTTCGCTCAACGCTTCGAGGGACTTGAGGTGTGATACTTCATGATTGATCAGTGCTAGCCATCTGATCTGCGGAAAAAACTGCAAGGCAGCGATGTCTCGAAGCGGACGCTCTGCGTCGTTGGATCGCTGAAAGCTAAGGCTCGTCCGTTTGCACAACTCCTCAAAAGCGGGCTCGACAAAATCACGACGAAACTTGGGGATATAATTTAGGTCGGTCCGCGCATCGGCTTCTTCGGTCCACGTATCATAATAAGTTTCGTCGAACGAACTGCGCGCACGATCAATCAACAGCTCGATCGTGTAAAGTTCATCTACTGTCAGGTTTGGTGACAACGCATAGTCTATAAAGTCGGGATTCATTGACGCTATCGACTGCGGATGTTGAAACAGGGCTGCCATTCATTTAGCAAGTTCCGAAGGTCCAACATACCGCCGCAGCACCACGGTCGCCACAATTCCCACCAAACTCATCACGAGCAAACACCAAAAAATCTGTCGATACCCCACGAGCACATCTCCCGCTTCGCGGGCGTCGGCGATGAGCCAGCCGGTGAAGGCGCCCATGTAGATTTCGGGCAAGAAACCGACGAAGCAGATGACGCCGACCGCGGTGCCGGTCAGGTGGTGGGGGGTGCCGGTCTCTTCGACCATCGCGAAGTAGATGCCCCGCAGGGCGAAGAAGCCGAGGCAACTGACGGCCATGTTGGCGGCCATTAAAGGCCACAGGGTCGCACTCGTCGGCATTGTGAGGAACGTGATGTAGCTGGCGGTGAGAATGACGAAGCAAAGCTGAATCGTCCGGCGAACGCCGAGCAGCCGATCGGCGACGAAGCCGGCACCGATGGCTCCGAATGCGCGGATGTAGCTGATGTTGGCGACCAGCTTGGCCGACTCGCTCGAAGTGTAGCCAAAAGCATCCTCGGCATAGATGCCGTAGTTGTCCATCATCTTGAACGCGCTGTAGGCGGCAATGATGACGACCGCTTGCAACCAAATGGCGGGCGACGCCAGCACCCGGCCCAGGCGTTGCCAAACGGTCGTTTGTGGCAGCTCGTGGGGCGTTTCGGCGGGATCGATCACTTGGCCACTTTCGCGGACGAAGAGCCACACGCAAGTGGCCGCCACGACGTTGCAGGCGGCGTAGGTCCACGCGATGCGTTTGACGGCGGTCGTTTGCATTTCGAGCGTCGGATTGTCGGCGTTGCCCAACATGATGCCAAAGCCAAACGCGCAGGCCGAGGCAATCAGCGCGGCGGTGAGGC
>JBGSWC010000361.1:0-14857 GCA_041752635.1 Pirellulales bacterium
GCCTTATCATCATCCACGGCACACGCCAACTCCTGGGCCGCTTTTGAGCAAGACGAAGTGATGGGCGATACCGTTACAGCGGTGGCGTGGCAAGCACCGGCCAGCCAAACCTGCGGCACCAGCTTGCTCGACGAGTTAACGTTCTTCGGCGGTATCGATGGGTCGAAGCAACCACAAGACTTTGGCGGCAACGCCAATTTGGGTGGCCAAGTGAATTCCAATTGGGGTATTCCGCTGAGCCAGCAACTCGGACTCGGATTGCAACTTGGCACTGGTTTCGTGCTGACCGACAACGCGGTCCAAGTGTTCGAACTGGTCGGCGAGGCGTCTGACCGCTGGCAACACTACTCAACAATCGGTTTTTATCAGCGACGCGATTGCTATGCCTGGGGCGTTTCGTACGACCATCTTTACGAAGAGTCGTACGACAATTTTAGCCTTGGACAATTGCGTGTCGGTGGGTCGGTTCTGTTGACACCTCACTTCGAGACCGGCATCACGGCGCGTATCGCCACTTCGAGCGATCAGGGAACATTTGGCACAACCAACGTTTCGCTCAAGCCGATCAACCAAGGGTCGATTTACCTGCGCAAGTTTTGGGAAACGGGCGTGCAATCGACTTGCTATTTCGGCATCGCCGACAGCCACGGCGAAAACAATGCTGTTGTCGGTCCCGCACCCGATTTTGGCAATTCGTTTGTGCTTGGTGCTGACTTTCTCGCACCCCTCAACAACCACTTGGCCCTCTATGGCGAGACCAACCTCATCATGCCGGCCGATACCGGTGTGGTCGATGCGTTTCTGGGGTTCCAGTTTTACCCGCGGGGCGGAGCCAAATGTGCCCGCCGAACGGCATTCGCGCCGTTCTTCAACGTCGCCGCACCGACGTCGTTCTCGGTCGACTTAACGCAATAGTCGATTCCATCGTCGACACAATCGTTGTGACTGTTGTGACCCCATTCGCCGGCTTTGCGGTCGCCAGCCAACTGTGCCTTGGGTCCAATTTGCGTCGAAATGCGATGCGACGCGTCTTAAGTTTATGTACGACCTGTTACCGGCTCGTTTGTTGGCCGACTAAGTCCATGTCCTGCACTTTCGCTCGCGCCAATCATGACCGACGTCGCCCTACTCGACCGCACATTCGACAGCGCCTTCGTGCTGCCGGCGATGGGAGCGGCCGCTTCGCGTTTCGAGATTCGTGAGCGACTCGCTACCACTCATGGCATTGTCGCTTACGACGGATTTGATCAGACAACCAAGTGCGAAGTCGACGTCTACCATCTCGCTTGCGAATTGATTTCTGAAGACGAATACGTCGAAATCGAGCGGCGTTCGCGGCTCATCGCGCTCTTGAAGTGCGAATTCGTGCGGCGCGTCGTCGATTACGACTTCGACAGCCACCCACTGCAAATTGTCATGCAAGTAGGTTGCCGAGAAACATTGGCAACGTGGCTCGATTCGGCGGACTTCGACACCCGCCTACTGCTCTCGGTGCTACAGAAAACTGGCAAAGCGTTGGTCGCTGCCCACCGAATCGGACTCGCACACGGTCGTCTGAGCGAGGCCACCATTGGCTGGTCCGCAGATGGGCCTCAGCTCGACTTTAGCGGACTGCCAAACGCGCGCGTTGCTAGTGTCGAAGCAAAGGTAATGGGTCGTTCGCCACGAGCCGAGAACAGCATGGGTGACGATGCCGTTGATTTTGCGGCCGTCATCCGGCGTTGCTTGTCGCGAGAACGATTCGTTCGCGAATGCCGTCGGCGATCATCGCGTATGGCAGCCAAACTACAACAGTTGGTCGCGGTCACAACCGCCGGCACACAACCGCCCGAAATCGACGAGCTGATCGAATGCCTCGGCGAGTTGCTGGCGGCGGGCGATGATGCACAGCAATTCGAAGTTTACGACGGCGTCGGCGAACAAGGTATCGCCGTCGCCGGGCCTTGCGAGCCGATTGCAACCGATGAGACCGACCGCACCGCAGAGTCAAAGCCGACTCATGCCCAACGTCGCGTTACCTCGACGTCGACATCCGACGTGGCAGAAAACGCCATCTTTGCGCCGGTAGCGTCGCAACGCGAGCTAACCATCGGTGATTTGCTTGGTCGATATCGTATCGTGGGCAAGCTTGGCCAGGGAGGCATGGGAGCCGTCTTCAGGGCAGTCGACCTCGGCGACAACACCGTTGTCGCCATCAAGGTCTTGAGCCAAGCCGCTCTGAGCAACAAGAACGCGCTGCGTCGCTTTCAGAAAGAAGCCCGGTTGCTTGCGTCGGTCCGCAGTCCTCACATCACTAATCTCATCGAGGTCAACGAAGACGACGGCATGCACTTTATTGTGCTCGAGTTCGTCGACGGGATTGACCTCAAGAAGTGGCTCACCACGCGAGGGCCGCTGGCCGAATACGATGCACTCACGATTGCCTCGCAATTGTCGGCTGCGTTGCTCGATGCTCATCAGCGCGAGATTGTCCACCGCGACATCAAACCCGAAAATATTTTGCTGGAGTTGACCGACGAGCTTGCGAGCGACGGACGACCGGCGATTCGAACCCGGCTCACCGATTTTGGTATTGCCCGTTCGATCGACCAGTCGGAGTCGCTCGCTATGACTCAGGCAGGAGGGCTGCTCGGCACGCCGCTCTACATGGCACCCGAACAGTTTAAGGGTGCCAGCGGAGCGATGCCTCAATCCGACATCTATTCGATTGGCGTCACGCTCTATCAGTTAATCACCGGACACACTCCGTTTGCCGGCAACGACGCGATGGAACTCGCCGGCAAGCATTGCTTCGAAGCGCCGCCGAAACTCAGCAAGTGGAACGCGAACACCAGCGAACCGGTCGAGCAACTGGTAGCAAAGTGTCTTGCGAAAAGCCCCAACGATCGCTTCGCCGATGCAGGTCAATTGCTCGCCCAGGTCGAGCGATTGCTGCGAGGCGAGGTTCAGTCCGCGACGATTAGGCCCGTGATTCCCACCCACGACGCCGCGAGTGTCATCGCCAAGACTTACACATGGAACTTAAAAGCCAGTGCAGCCGAGTTGTGGCCGCTTGTTACGAATACCGAGCGACTCAACCGCGCGATTGGGCTGCCACCGGTCGAGTACACGACCACACACGATCCTAAAGCGGGCATGCGACGTTTCGCCAAGGTGAAGCTTGCCGGCATGCCACTTGAATGGGAAGAACACCCGTTCGAGTGGGTCGAAGGCCGCCGCATGAGCGTGTTCCGCGACTTTAGCAGCGGACCATTCGATTGGTTCGTGAGCATTGTCGAACTGCAAAGCCTAACCGAAGGCGGAACGCGGCTGATGCACACGGTTCGCATCCGTCCCCGACACCTCGTTGGCCGAGTCGTCGCGAAGCTCGAAACGGGCCGCAAGTGCAGGCGTGCCCTCGACAAGGTCTACACACGCATCGACCAAACGATCGCCGGCGGCACCAACCGGGGCTTCGCCGATCCGTTCGAGCAGCCAACGACACTCAAAGCCGCGCCGCGCGAGCGATTGACGCAGCGCATCGCCGCCGTCATCGACGCGGGCGTCGATGCCGAGGTTGCTGAACAGTTGGAGCAATTCTTGGCGACCGCTCCGCCACAGGAACTCGACAAGATTCGCCCCCGACAACTTGCTAATCGGCTCGATCTCGACGAATCGGCGGTTGTCGAAGCTTGTTTGCTGGCCGCCACCGAGGGGTTGTTGGCGATGCAGTGGGACATTATTTGCCCAACTTGCCGAGTCGCGGCCGAGACTCGCGACAGCCTGAAACTGATCGAATCACACGCCCACTGTGAAGCTTGTGACTACGATTTCGATTCCGATAAGTCGAACGCCATCGAGTTGGTGTTTCGCATCGCAGCCGATATTCGTCCGACTTCGGTCGGAAAATATTGTATCGGAGGCCCTTGGCACGCACCCCATGTCGTGGCGCAGTTGCGACTCGAACCACGCGAATCGTTGCAAGTCGATCTGCAACTTGCCGCGGGCGACTACGTGCTGCGAGGGCCGAATCTCGCCCAGTCGATTCCGCTGCGCGTGCGAGCCACCAATGCGCCGAGTCGGGCGACGATTGAAGTGGGACGACAGGCGACCACTTCCCGAGTCGAGGTTTTACGGTCCGGGACTCAAGTCATCGAACTAAAAAACCTACAGCCATCACAACAGATTGTAAGGATCGAGCGGACACTCAATCGCGACGACATTGTGACCGCCGCACAGGCGTCGACATTGCCACGGTTTCGTGAGCTGTTTCCCGGCGAAGTCTTTGACGCCGGGCGAATCGTGAGCGCTGACAGCATCACATTCGTCGCCACCGGTTGTCCCAACGTCGACCATCTGTATGCGACTATGGGAGACGCGGCGACTTACGGATTTGTGCAGGAGTGGAGTCGCGAAGTCGAACAAATCGTTATCGAGCATGGTGGCGACGTTGTGAAAACAGTGGGCGAGTCGGTGCTCGCCAGTTTCCAGTGCGCCGCGAGTGCCACGCGGGCGGCGTTCACCATCGCAGAGGCCGCCAAGACGCCCGCGGCTGGTCCGTTAAAGGTGGCGATTGGTGTCCATCGCGGCAAGGTGATGGTCACAACAGCCAACGGTCGTCTCGACTACTTTGGTGCGACAACTCGCCAAGCCACGGCACTGCCAACGCTCATTGACCGCGGTATCGCGCTCACCGAGTCGGTTCTCGCCGACCCCGAAATAGACACAATTCTGACCGAGTTTGGGACCAGCGGACGTACGCAATCGCTCACGCTGCCTGGCGGTAGCGCTCACCTCATTCAACACTTTGCGTGACAGGCATGACAGATTCTCAAGAACGATTTGCATCAGAATCGGTCGCAACTTTGTCTAATACGGCTTGGACATTGCGCGAATGCAGCGAACAGGGCTGCAACGGGCGAGCGATCGCGATTCGCGGCAACGAATTTACCGTTGGTCGCACAGCCGATGCCGCGCTGACGATTCAAAAGAGCGATGTCTCAAAGCGGCACGCGCAACTCTCGATCGCCGACGGCCGCCCCATTGTCCGCGACCTCGACAGCACCAACGGCACGTTTGTCAACGGCCGCCAAGTGAGCGAATCGCCGCTCACCAGCGGCGACATTGTGCAGTTCGCCAGCACCCTGTTTCGAGTCGAGCGCCAATCAATTAGCGAGCACCCGGCGACTGTCGAAGAAAACTCGCTTTCCTTCGCCCAGGCGCTAGTGCAATTCGAGCAGGTCATGTCGGGCGGTGGTTTCGTGCCACACTTTCAGCCCATCGTGCGGCTCAACGGCGACGTGTGCGTTGGCTACGAGTTGCTGGCCCGCAGTTCGCTCGACGAACTACGTAACCCAGCCCAGATGTTCGCCACAGCCGCGCGGCTGGGCCAAGAAGTCGCCCTGAGTGAACTCGCACGACGCGAAGGCGCCCGTGACGCAATCGGTCTGCCGAACTGTGGCAATCTATTCGTCAACACCCACCCTAAAGAGATTGTCAACGAGACCTTTTTGGCTTCGCTATTTGAGCTCCGAACAATCGCCCCGAATCTACCGATCACGATGGAAATTCACGAAGCGGCCGTTACCGACCGCGACGACATGCGGCGGTTCTGTGAAGTGCTTAAGGAAATCCACATGGACCTCGCCTACGACGACTTTGGCGCGGGCCAAGCGCGACTCGACGAACTCAGCGAAACCTCTCCCCACGTTGTCAAGTTCGACATCAAACTGATCCGCAATCTCGACACCGCCACGTCGGCCCGCCAATCGATGGTCGCCACGCTAGTGCGAATGACCCGTGAGTTGGGCATCACGCCGCTCGCCGAAGGAGTCGAAACGGCCGCCGAAGCCGAGACTTGTCGGCAAATGGGTTTCGAGCTGGCGCAGGGCTACCATTTCGGCAGGCCCGCATCGCGCGAGCAGTGGCTGCGTGACGCAGCGGGTAATTAGCGGATGGGGCGGGGGCGCGTACTCGATCAGGGTTGATACTGCCGATCCTGTCATCCTGTCAATTTCGACCCCCCAGCTCCCAAACCGACTATCGCCCTTCGACCGCCCGCCGCACAATCTCGGCGTCGAAGTAGTTAGTCTCCATCCCCGCATCGACAACAATCCTCTGGGCGTTGATGCCACTTGAGCGAGGACTCAACAGAAATGCGGCCGTGTCGGCGACTTCTTGAGTCGCCACAGCCCGATGGCGGAGCGTTGCCATTTCGGCGAACAGGTAGCTGTCGACATAGCCCGGGATGCCGGCCGAGGCGCTCGTCTTGAGCAGCCCGGCCGCCACGGCGTTGAAGCGGACCTGGCTGTCGCGGCTAAAGCTCTTGGCCAAGAAAGCGAGCGACGAATCGAGGGCCGCTTTAATGGGGGCCATGAAACCATAGTTTTCGCTCGCCATGGTGGTGGTGCTGATCGAAATCGTCACGACCGATGCATCGTCGGCCAGCGTTGGCTTAAGTGCGCGGGCGAGCGACACGAGCGAATAGCACGAGACATCGAACGTCCGCAGGAACGCTCGCTTGGTCGTTTCGTGAAAAGGACGAAGACCATCGGCGTAATCGGCAAACGCAATCGAATGGACGAGCCCGGCAAGGGGAACATCGAGCTTCGCGACGTCGGCGGCGAGCGTTTCGATTTGCGATTCGTGTTCGACGTCGCAAACAAAAATGTCGTCGTCCCCATTTTTACCATCGCTGCCGAGCAGCTTCGCTATCTGCTGTCGTCGCTCAGGCGTTCGCACTGCATACAGCACCCGGCAATCGGCTTCGGCGAGTGTCCGCGCAATGTGCCAGGCGACACTCTTACGATTAGCGACGCCACAGACGAGCACCGCTTTGCCGGCGATTTGCAGGAAGTCTTGCGGCATGGTCGTCGACGTTCGTTAGTTGTTCGCTTCGATAGTCGATGTCAATTCGTTTGCTTCATCGGCCGGAATTTCGCGAATCAGTAACCGACGAAAGCGGGTTTCGCTGCCGTGGGTTTGCAGGTGAATGCGTCCCTCGGCAAACGGCTCGGCTTTGCGATCGAAGTAGTTTTCGAGCTTGGCATCGTCGACCACTAGCTCGTCGTTCAGCACCACACGCACATATGGCCCAACCATCCGCACATACATGCGGTTCCACTCACCGGTTGGTTTGTCGGCCAGCACGAGCGGCCATTTGCCTTCGCCGTTGTTATTCCACAGTGCCCCCGAACCTTTGTCGGCACCATGTTTGTGAGCCGCCTTGTTAGCCGGATCCCAAAGCTGCACCTGGGGCATCTCGCGGAGGTAGATTCCGCTATCGCCCGCGGGCGAAAGTTTCCAGTCAACCCAAAATTCAAAGTCGCGGTACTTTTTGGCCGTGACCAAGTGAGCGCCGTGGCCATCGCTGACAATTTCGTCGCCGTCGACCGACCAATGCTCTTTGATTTCGTCGTTCCATTTCAATTGCTGCGCTTCGGTGATCTTACGCGGGTCGGCGGTCGAACCACCTTCCCACCCGGTGAGATCACTCGCAATCGGAAGCGGATTGAATCCTTCGGGAATGTCAGTCGGAGTTTCCCCGCGACAGGTCGCAAGCAAAGTGATGCTAAATAGCACGAGAGCCACAACCCTTGAGAAAATTTTCATCGGTGCATTTCCTGGAACTTTTAGTTTCGTGTTTGCGGCGGTGCCACGGTACAAGCAAACTCGCAGCGGCAAGCTAGCTTTCCCGTCGACTCATTGGTTACTTTAGCAGACATGTAGTAGGCGTTGGCAAGTCGCTCGGTCAGATCGACCTCGATTCTAATCGCATCGCCCGGGTGGACCATCGCGCGGAACTGCACATTATTGAGCCGGGTCGCCACCGGCACGCCACCCGGCGTGTTCTCGGATTGCTCTCGCTTGGTGATCTCGCTCAAGAGCACCGCTCCGGCTTGCATACTCGCTTCGCAGAGCAGCACGCCAGGCGTCAACGGATAGTCGGGATAGTGTCCCCGGTACCAAAATTCGTCGCCCGTAAACTGTTTGCGACAAACAATCCGTTCGGCCGACTGCTCGACGACTTCGTCGATCAACAGGAATGGGTCGCGATGCGGAATCGCGTCTTCGATGGCTTGTTTGGTCATGGCGAAAAACAGAGGGGAGCAGGCGGAGGGGAGCAGGCAGCAGGCAGCGTTAGTATTCGTTGCCAACGGCCTTTTCAGCGACCGAAACACTCGACGTTTCGGCGACTTGGCGGACTCGTTTTTCGGCGATCTCTTGTTTGAGTTTGTCGATAGCGGCGGCCACCGGCATCGCTCCCTGATCGCCGTCGATACGGTCGCGGACAGTCACGGTGCCGTTGTCGCGATCTTGTTCGCCAACGACGAACATGTAGGGAATCAACTCCATTTGAGCTTCGCGAATTTTTGCCCCCAGCTTCGCGCCGCGGTAGTCGCCATCGACCCGCAAGCCTGCGTCGCGAAGCTGCTGCTGGACCTCTCGCCCGTAGGCTTCACTCTTGTCGCTAACCGTCAGCACGCGAACTTGTTCGGGAGCGAGCCATAACGGAAACGCACCGGCAAAGTGCTCGATCAACACACCAATAAAGCGTTCCATGCTGCCTAGCGGTGCGCGGTGGATCATCACCGGTTTGTGGGGCGTGTTGTCGCTGCCTGTGTATTCTAAATCGAACCGCTCGGCACTGGGCAGGTTGTAGTCGAGCTGCACGGTGCCAAGCTGCCACTCGCGACCGATGCAGTCGGTCACCACGAAGTCGATCTTCGGACCATAGAAGGCCGCCTCGCCTGGCTCGGGCTCACAGCCAGGCAAGTTCATCTCGCGGGCGACTTGTTCAATCGCGGCCTCGGCACGGTCCCACTTTTCGGGGCTGCCGACATACTTATCGCCGTTCGGATCGCGGAAGCCAAGCCGTGCGCGGAAGTTGTTCATGCCGAGCGACTTGAGCACCGTTAGCGTGAAGTCGATGCAACCGCGCACTTCGTCGGCGACCTGTTCCTCGGTACAGAAGATGTGGGCGTCGTCTTGCGTGAACCCCCTTACGCGAGTCATGCCGCTCAGCTCGCCCGATTGCTCGTATCGATAAACGGTGCCAAACTCCGCCAGCCTTACCGGCAAGTCGCGATAGCTGCGCGGTTTGCTCTTGTAGATCATGATGTGGTGCGGACAGTTCATCGGCTTGAGCAAGTACCGTTCGCCTTCGCCATGCTCACAGCCCTCGCGCTCGCTCAAATCGATCAGCGGGAATTGGCTGTCGCTGTAGTAAGGAAAGTGGCCCGAAATTTTGTAGAGCTCGACGCGGCCAATGTTGGGCGTGTAGACCGGTTGGTAATCGCGCTTGCGAAGTTCGGCCTTAATAAACTCTTCGAGCGTCTGCCGAATGATGGCTCCCTTGGGGAGCCAAAGAATAAGCCCCGAGCCAACAGTTTGATTGATCGCGAACAGCTCGAGCCGTTTGCCCAGTTCGCGGTGGTCGCGCTTCTTAGCTTCTTCGATCTGCATCAAGTAATCGGCGAGCTCTTTCTTGTCGAAGAACGCGGTCGCGTAGAGCCTTTGCAGTTGGGCATTCTCGGCGTTCCCTTTCCAGTAAGCGCCGGCGACGCTCATCAGTTTGAACGCTTTACCGATCTTGCCCGTGCTGGGGATATGCACGCCACGGCACAAGTCGATGAACTCGCCCTGGCGGTAAAACGAAACTTCGTCCTGATCGCCGAGCCCCGTTTCAAGATGCTCGACTTTAAAGTCTTGCCGCAACTCGCGGCACAGCTCGATGGCTTCGGCCTTCGACTTGTGCATCCGCTCGAATGGCTCGTCTTCTTTGACGATCTTTTTCATCTCGGCTTCGATGGCCGGAAAGTCGGCTTCGGACAGTGGCTCGGGCAAGGCGAAATCATAGTAAAAGCCATTGCCCGTGGTCGGCCCGAAAGCGAGTTGAACACCCTTGTGGAGCCGCATCACCGCCTGAGCCATCACGTGCGCACACGAATGCCGCATGATGGCGAGCGCTTCGGGGTCGCGGGTCGTGAACAGTTTGAGTGAGACATTTCCGCTGGCCGGCAGCACGTAACTGAGGTCGCGCGGCACACCGTCGACTTCGGCCGCAATGGCCGATTTGGCGAGCCCAGGGCCGATTTCCTCCGCCACCGCGAGGCAAGTCACCCTGTTTTCAAATATTTTCTTCGAGCCATCGGGCAAATTTACGGTCAACATGGCAAATGTTCAGCACAGTCGATTGAGGGACAGGGGCAACGCGTTACCGAACCCCACAAAGGTTCGGCCGTCGCCACAAGTCGTTTCATGGTAAAGAGTTTCGCCATTTTCAGAAAGCCCAGGCGAGGCCAGTTGGGGGGCAAAAAACCCGCCGCGACTCGGTTGCTTTCGAGCGGGCTGGGGGCTTTATTTTGAAAATTCCAAAAAAATCGCAGCTACAAGCTTGCAGTTTGCCGACGCATTGGTCATATTGTCTCAAGGCCCGGATAGGAATGAATCGCTATCGGTCGCCCACCAGGGAACAAACCAAAGTAATGATTCATCGGCATTACACTTTTTTAAGGAAGTAGATCCAATGAAGTTGCACAAATTCGCTACTCTTGCGGCCGCTATTTGCGTCGCATTCGTGGGTTCTTACTCTACCGCTGGTACAATCCAGCTCGATCTCACAGGCGTGAACCTGACCTATTCGTCGGGAAGCGCGTCGCTGACCGACACGGGAGGCACGGTTGATCCACTCTCGTCGATTGTCATCACTGAAGATGCTGTTCAAGTCGCCGGCAGCCCGCTTAGTGGTGCTGGCACCGCGCTTGATCTCTCGATCACCGGCATCGCTCCCATGATCCCCGCAACTGGAGGAACGGCTTTTGGCGTCTCGGGTGGAAATCTTGAACTGTTCGGTCCGGGCGGCGTTTCGATTCTCGACCTCACGCTCGATGCTGTCGATGTCATTTACACTCCGCTAAGCGTTGGGAACTTCCAGATCAACATCATGTTCGCTGGTGGTACTGGGGCCATCGATTCGCAGGCTATACCAGGGATCTCGGGTCCCATTCTCGACCCAGTGAAGGTCTCGTTCAATCTGCAAGGCTCTGTGACCACGGCCAATGGTTTCCTCACTGGTTTCAGTGGTGCTGGAACAGGTTCGTTGTCGGCCACGACGATTCCCGAACCAGCCACCATTGCCATGATGGGCTTGGGTGGACTCATGAGCCTCATGGTCTACAGCCGCTATAAGCTCGGCTAGACATTTTCAAAACAACAGCTCAGATGGCCGCGATGAACTTTTTTCATCGCGGCCTTTTTTTGTTTTCTGCCGCCGCTTTGGCTATTGCTGACGTCGCCGTTTACTGTTGCTGGTGTCATTGGTGGGGCGCGGTGGTGGCGAACCGACTAGGTGGAACTGTCCCTCGCCGAGCAGGTCGTCGACGCGACGACGCAGTTCGGGATTCAGGTCGACACCGGCAGCCGCGTCGAACTGCACACCCACTCCGTCGCGCAATTGCAAGTGCAGCTTGAGCGACTTGGTGCCCGGATAGCCACGCAAGATTTCACGCAGTCGCGGCAAATGGTCGACACCGTGGCGGGCTTCGTCGATGCGAATGACAATGCCGCTGGTGTACCGAGAAGCTAAGTCAGCGAGCGGCATTACTTCGTTGACGATGAGATTCACTTCTTCTGCCCCTGGCCGGCGATCGATTGCGCCGCGAATGCCAACAATGGCATCGGACTCAACGAACTGCCCAAACTCCGCGAACTGTTCTGGCCAAAGAATGCAGCGTGTGATGCCATCGAGGTCTTCGAGGTCCCACATCGCGTACTTGGTATGTGTCGATCCAGCTCTGGGATTCTTGGTGTGCGAGAACTTGATCGCAGCAAGCATGCCCCCCATCAACACTTCCGAGCGATGTTCTAAGTTGCCGATTTGACGACTTGTGTGGCTACAAAAGGTCCGCAGTGTACTCTCGAACTCTGCCAGCGGATGGCTCGAAAGGTAGAATCCGAGAACTTCCTTTTCCATAGCAAGCTTTTCTTTCTCGGCGTATTCGTCGATGGTCGGCAATGTTGCCGAAGTGGCTGTTTGCACAGTTTCGGCCGCGTCGTCGAACAATCCCTTCTGACCACTGCGGCGATCGGCCAGCTTGCTTGCGCCGCCCTGCATAGCTTTATCTACCACAGCCATCAACTGAGCCCGTTTGCCCCCCAATCCATCGAAAGCCCCGGCTTTCACCAGCGTTTCAATCGTCGCGCGCGTGCACGATTGCGGATCGACCCTTTCACAGAAGTCGAATAAATCGCGAAACGCCCCGTCGGCCCGGCGGGCCGCGACAATCGCCTCGGCGGCACCGCCCCCGCAGGCTTTAATGGCGCTGAGCCCAAACAAAATGCGTCCGTCGCGCACCGCGAAGTCGACGAACGACGTATTCACATTGGGCGGAACCACTTCGATATTCATTCGCTTGCAATCTTCGAGATGCTCGACGAGCGCGTCTTTGCTCTTGAAGTTGCGGCCCGGAATATCGCCCGAAAGGAGCGCGGCCATGAACTCGACCGAATAGTGGGCTTTGAGATAAGCCGTCATGTAGGCGATCAATGCATAGGCCGTGCTGTGCGACTTATTGAAGCCATAGCCGGCGAACTTTTCGATCATGCCGAACAGTTCTTCGCCTTGCTTCTTGGTCATCCCTTTTTCTTGCAAACCCTGCAAGAACTGCTCGCGAAACTTGGCGATCATCGGCAGCTTTTTTTTGCTGATCGCTTTGATACAGGTGTACGCACTCGACAACTCGATGCCGCCGAGACCGTTTAGAATCCGCATTACCTGCTCTTGATAAACCATCACTCCGTGCGTCTCGTGCAGCACCTCTTTCATTACTGGGTGGGGATACTCAGCGGCCCGCCGACCATGTTTGACTTCGATATATTGGTCGACCATACCCCCTTCGAGCGGCCCGGGGCGATAGAGGGCATTGGTGGCGATGATGTCGAGAAAACTATCGGGCTTCATTCGCTGCAATAGGTCACGAATGCCGCCGCTTTCGAGCTGAAAGATGCCTTTTGTTTCACCCCGTCGCAGTAGGGCAAAAGTCTCTTCGTCGTCGAGTGGAAACTTATAAGGGTCGAGCCGCTCGCCGCGCGACTCTTCGATCAAGTCAATGCTCTTGGCGAGAATCGTCAGGTTGCGAAGACCCAAAAAGTCCATTTTTAAGAGCCCGGCCGCTTCGACGTCTCCCATCGCCCACTGGGTGATGACCTCGGTTTTGCCCTTCACTCGCTGCAGCGGAACGTATTCGTCGACCGGTCGTTCGGCGATCACGACCGCAGCGGCGTGGGTGCCGACGTTGCGCGCGAGCCCTTCGATCTTGCGAGCGAGGTCCAATAGCTCGCGAACTTCGCCATCGGCTTCGTAGACTTTTTTTAGCTCGTCGCTCGTTTCGAGCGCTTTGTCGAGGCTGATGCCGAGTTGGTCGGGCACCATCGCCACGACTTGATCGACGCGGAAGATCGGCATGCCCATTGTCCGACCGACGTCACGGATCGCGGCCCGCGCGGCAAGCGTTCCGAACGTGCCGATCTGGGCGACGTTGGCTTCGCCATATTTATCTTTAACATATTGAATGACTTCGCCACGGCGTTCCTTACAGAAGTCGATGTCAATATCGGGCGCTTCGAGACGGCTCTCGTCGAGGAATCGCTCGAACAACAGGTCGTATCTCAGCGGACAAACGTGGCTCATCCGCAGTGCGTAGCAAACGAGCGAACCGACACCCGAACCACGAGCCGTGCTGGGGATTTTCTTCTCGACCGCGAAGCGGACAAAGTCCCACACAATCAGAAAGTAATCGCAGAACCCGAGCTTGTTGATGACCCCCAATTCGCGGTCGAGTCGTGCGATCACCGTATCGCTCAGTTCGCCCGTCGACGGGTCGTTGTTCTGCCAGTACTCAGGGTCGTCGGAATAGCGATCTCGCAGCCCTTCGAGGCACAGTTCGTGGAGATAGTCTTCGCCCGTCTTCGCAGCCGGGGGTGAAAACGTGGGAAAATGCCGCTTTCCCAGGTCGAGATCGAGATTGACCGAATCAGCGATTTGTTGGCTGCGGGCGATCGCGTCGGCATGGGCCGGCATGGCCGCCAACATGTCGGCGGGGCTGCGTAAATAGAATTCGTTCCCCTCCATCTTCATGCGGTTGGTGTCGGTGCGGAATCGGCCCGTGTTGATGCAAAGCAGCACGTCCTGCGCCTCGGCATCCTCGCGATTCACGTAGTGGGCATCACTGGTCGCCACCAGTGGCAGACCCATTCGCTGGGCGAGCTGTACGGTCAGCTCCATCGCCGCCCGCTGAATCTCAACGCCGTTGTTCTGAATCTCCAAAAAGTAGCGATCGCCGAACGCCCGCTGGAACCACGCCGCGACTTTCTCCCCTTCCTCCAGTGCCGCCTCGGCCGAATTGCCCGACAACAAATGGCGGCTCAGTTCGCCCGAGACACAGCCACTCAGGCAGATGATCCCTTCGCTATGGTCGGCGAGCAAGTCTTTGTCGATCCGCGGCTTGTGATAGAAACCTTCGAGATAGGCCCGGCTCGCCATCTTCACCAGGTTTTGAAACCCAGCGCGATTCTGAGCCAAAAGCGTCAGGTGATAACTGGCGTCCTTGCTGCTGCCCGCCCCTTCTTTCTCAAACCGACTCCCAGGGGCGATGTAGGCCTCGTAGCCAACGATCGGATTAATCTCGGCCTCACGACACGTTTTGTAGAATTCGAGCGCCCCGTAGAGGTTACCGTGATCGGTGAGCGCAAGGCCGTTCATGCCGAGTTCTTTGGCCCGCGCCACGAGCTTTTTGATGGGACTCGCCCCATCGAGTAGGCTGAAGTGGCTGTGGCAATGCAGGTGGACGAACGGCGGAGTCATGGCTGGATCCTTCCA
>JBGSWC010000362.1:0-4724 GCA_041752635.1 Pirellulales bacterium
GTCAATCAGGGTGATAATGCCTGAGAGTACGTGATCGCACGTGACGCCAGCTGATTTGCCCCAAGCTATTGGCCTGGAACAACTTGCGTCGCTAAGTGCTTGCCGTTACACGACTTACGAAACACCGAAGAGAGGGTCCCGCCTTCGCGGGAATGGCGATTTGCCGCGAATTCAATCTCGAATCGTTTTCGACGTGGCCAAATTTTGTTGTCGAAATTGGCCGCGCGATATGCTAGAAAGGGAAGTGCTAATCGCCGCTTGTCGGCTTAGCCGCGGGCCGAAGCAGGCGAGGGTTGCTCGCTCTCTCGGCGAAGTCGCAAGAGGTGCAAAATTAAGGTTCTGGTGGGTTTTGTCCGTTTTGATACTAACTGGTCGTTCAAAACCCAGGTACGAAAATCGCCCGCAATGTCTGAAATCGACTGGAAAACAAGTGGTTTTCGCGAGTTGGGCAAGAGACAAAATTCGGGGTTTTGTCCCCTCCAATCGTGTTGGCGTTTTCAGGGTCAAAACGATCGAAACTAAATTCAAAACCGAGGACGCTACTTGACCGATACTCCTGGCGAGTTCCGCTACGAATCTGTCAGTAAACGAAAGCTAGACAATGGCCACAAAAACATCTCGTCGTCAGTTCATTCGCATCGTCGGCGGGACAGCGTTTGCTTACTCGTCGCTCGACGCGTTTAGTCGCTCATTCGCAGCGGCCGACTTGCCAAAGTCGGGAGTGCTCGTCGAGGCCGAAGGTTTCGCCGACCACGGTGGGTGGAAGATCGATCCGCAGTTTGTCGACGCGATGGGTGGTGTCTATCTGTTGGCCCACGGGCTAGGTAAACCAGTCGCCAACGCGACAACGACCGCCACGTTTGACGAACCGGGGCGCTATCGCGTGCTGGTTCGCACCACCGACTGGTGTCCCCCTCCGACGCCCGACGCGTGGGAATCGCCCGGCCGGTTTCGCTTGCACATTAACGGCGAAACGTTGCCAACCGTCTTTGGCACTCAGCCCGGATGGGGATGGCAAGACGGAGGTTCGATCGACATTCAGCGCCAACGCGCAGCAATCGAACTCGAAGACCTCACCGGGTTCGGCGGTCGCTGTGACGCCATCTATTTCACAAAGGATGCCAACTTCGTCCCCCCCAACAACACGCTCGAGCTCGTGAGGTGGAAAGATCATGCGGCCGGACGGACCGGAAAGCCAGCGAGCGATCACGAGTTTGACGTCGTCATCGTCGGCGGCGGGATCGCCGGTTGCGGGGCCGCCATGGCGGCCGAGTCACAGGGGCTGAAAGTTGCGCTGGTGCAAGACCGACCCGTACTGGGCGGCAATGCCAGCAGCGAAATTCGCGTTCATACCGAGGGCATCCACGGCAAAGGGGGCGGCATTCTCAAGAAGATCGATACCAAGCACTGGCAGAACGGTTCGGACGAGGCCCACCAAGACGACGACAAACGGCACAAGCATCTGGCCGACACGTCGGTCGAGGTCTTTTTCAACCACCGCGCCTGCGGACTGGAGTTAGATGGCTCGGCAATTGTTTGCGTCGACGCGCGCGAAACGGGCACGGGAACGATTCGGCGTTTCACGGCGCCAACGTTTATCGACTGTACCGGCGATGGTTGGATCGGCCATTGGGCGGGGGCCGAGTCGAGATATGGCCGCGAAGCAAACGACGAATTCGACGAAGGCTGGGACAAGCATGGCGATTTGTGGTCGCCATCGACGCCCGACAACAAGGTGATGGGCACGAGCGTGATGTGGAATACGGCGCGGACCAACGGGCGGGTTGATTTCCCCGAAGTCCCCTGGGCCATGCCGGTCGCCAAGAATCACAACGAGACTCGCGGCGACTGGAACTGGGAGTATTCGGACAACGAGCTGAATCAAATTGCCGATGCCGAGCAAATTCGCGATCACATGTTCCGCGCCATTTACGGCACCTTCGCCAACGCGAAACGCGATCCTCGCAACGCGACGCTCGCATTAACTTGGGTAGCCTATGTCGCCGGCAAACGCGAGAGCCGTCGGTTGATGGGCGACTATATCTATACGATGCAAGATGTTATGACCAATCGCGAGTTTGCTGATACCGTGGTCGAAGAGCAGCGTGCCATTGACGTCCACTTCCAGCTCAAGGAGAAGGGTTATCCGGTCGATTTTCGGACCCAGGCGTTGTATCGCCCGTCCGGCATGTACTACATTCCCTACCGCTGTTTTTACTCGAAGAACGTGGCTAACTTGCTGATGGCCGGGCGTTGCTTTAGTTGTTCGCACATTGGTTTGGGCGGTCCGCGGGTACAGAACACAACCGGCCAGATGGGCATCGCCACTGGCTACGCCGCCGCGCTGTGCAAGAAACATAGTGTGTTGCCGCGCGAGGTGGGACAGAACCACATTGACGAGTTGCGGTCGCTCGTCGGTTATAGTTAAGTCGCAACGGCCCGATCGCACACCGCACTATGCTTCGACACTCGGTCAATATTGGGTTGCTATTCAGCTTCCTCACGCTCGCGGTCACCGGCATCATGTCGTTCGTGCTGCCGTTTGCGATTACGACAACGCGCGTTCACATTGTCTTCGGTTTCGCGACGATCTTGCTTGTGGGTTTGCACTTGGCGACAAGACTGCGATACTTTTCGCGAATCGCCCGCGAGAGTGTGCAACGCAGCTCACGAGCTAAACCTCAGGTTCCGCGATGGCTGCTCACAGCGATCGCGATTGGCTGGACCGGGTTGTTGTATACATCGTTTTACGGCACGCCACCAGCAGCCAATCTGGTGGCAACAGGCTATGAAGCGCGTAACAAAGCCGAGATATTGCGGACCAATGGGCGGACCGCCTTTGAACATATCGGCGACGAGACCCGGGTTGTGCAACTCAAGCCGAACGACAAAGCGGTGCTCGTTGAAGTCGAAATTGAATATGCCAAGCAGTTGGAACAGCGCCCTGCTGTGGCCCTCTGGGCTGAAACTACTCGCGGCGCGATGATCGAAACGCTCTACATCGACGAGCGGCTGGCTTATGCCGACGACCTCGATTGGGGCGGCGGGCCAACGTCGCGGAACAAAATACTGCCCATTTGGCGGCATCGTTGGACCTTGCTCAGCGGCGTCGCGCCAGGGGGCGAGGTCGACGCGCTCACCGGGGCGACGCCCAAACACTCGTTCTCACTGAGCGAACACCTCGAAACCGATGCCGATCAGGTTGTTGTTTACCTCGAGATCAACCTGCCGAATGACACCGACGAAAATTGGACCGATCGACAAATCGGACAACCCTCGGTCGTTTACGCGGCATTTGTCGATTTGACCAGCAACGAGAAGTATCACCTCATGCAACTGGTCGGCCACGGCGGCGGTGCCGAGTCTTCGGGCGAGATTGCCTACGACGTCGAAGCCCTGAGCTCGGCGCGATCGATCGTCGAAATGGTGTTGGTCAGAGTCGAACACGCTTCGGTCGAGTAGCCCCCGCTGCGCTCTTTTTCGCTTCGTGGGCTTTCGCTTCGTGGGCAATCGCATTCGTGTGCATTACTCCAACTCCCAGCGCCGCGCTAGCATCCGCGCTGCGATCAACATCACCACTGCCGCGACTCCCAAGACAGCTAGCTCGGTTGCAATTTCGCCCACCGGCAGGTTTCGCCAGAAAAGTTTCTGATAGCCATCGATGGCCCAGGCATTGAAGGTCAGCTTGCCGACATTTTGCATGGTCTCACTCATCAAATAGCGAGGCACCATGCTGCCGCCGAGTGCGCTCATCGTAAGAATCGCGATTACGGACACAGCGTTTAGTTGGGCCCGGCTCCGGCAGGCAGTCGCCATGAGTAGCGCGAGGCTCGCCGCCGCGGCAGCGGTGACGGCGGTCATTGCCGTGAATCCCACAACGTGGTCGGACACGCGTACACCGAACACGAGTTGGGCCCAAGCGAACATCACCACGATTTGCAGCACGCCGAGGATGACGAGAAATGCCCATTTGCCGACCAGCAGTTGTCCCATGCCAAGCTGCGAACAGAGGAGCCGTTCGAGCGTTTGGTTCTCGCGTTCTTCGATCAGCGAACCGGCATGGCCGGTGGCGCTGAACAGCAAGAACATAACCGCGATGCCGGCCGCATACATCGAGACGACCGGACTCGCTTTGTTTTCGCCCAACACGTCGATCGTTTCGACAACCAGCGGCAACTGCCGCGGGCGACTCGCGCTGGTTGGTGGCATTGATCCGGGTAATGGCTGAATCTCGGACGATGGCGGCCTCGCGGCGAGGGAATCGGCGGTCAGCTTTTGTACGAGCGCCTCGACAACACCGGGGCCAATCGGGTCGCTTGCGTCGGCAAGCAGCCACGCTTTTGCAGGTTTCCCGCTGGCAAGCGACTCGGCCCAAGCTTCGGGAATCACCACGGCGACCGTGGCGTCGCCACGAAGCACCGTCTCGCGGGCCGCATCGAGCAGGTCGAAGCCAACGATGTCGTCGTTTTCGATTTCATAGCGGCGAATGGCGGCATCTTCGACCAAGTTTTTCACGAATGACTGGCTCACCGGCGACTCGTCGAGATCGACCACCGCCACGTCGATTTGTTTGGTTTTGCCCGAGCCAAGCTGCTTGTCAAAGATCAGCGCGAAAATGGTGAAGAAAACCAGCGGCACCACAAACACGAGCAGCAGTTCAAACCGCCCGTGCCAGAGCCTGAGCCAGCCAATTTTGATGACCTGTGTAATCACTCGCGAAGTTC
>JBGSWC010000363.1:0-17642 GCA_041752635.1 Pirellulales bacterium
CCAAACACGTCGCCCGTCTCGACAATCAGCGGACCGATCTGGTAGTAACCTCGCCGGTTGCACTTGAGTTGGTAGAGAATCGTTTTGTGCCCTACGCCCCGAAACGAAGCGAGTTGCATCCGCTGGCCATAAACTTCCAACGCTGGCGGCGAGTACCGCAGTGCCCGGCGCGGGAGCAAGTCCTCGAGCAACAGCCACGGCACCGGCAGGCGACCTCGGTTGGTGATCGTCAACACCACGGCCACCCTGGCCCCCGTCGCGACCTGCGTGGCGTTGAGTTCGCGCTCGGCCGTAAGTTCGCCAGACCACCGACTGGCCAGATACCGACTGATGCCGATAGTCGCGAGCAAGACGTACATGCTGTAAGCCAACAACCCCAGCCCGAAGACGACCGAGATGGCGAGCAACACCAATGCCCCCACAATCCAACGCATCGCGTCGCTAACCTTTCGCTTCGTCGGCCGCCACGCGCGGCACGGGAGGCTCGATCATCGGCACTTTGGTTTCGTCGAGAATGTCAGTCAATATTTCGTCGATCTTGACGTTCTGCAATCGACTTTCGGGTTTCAGAATCAGTCGGTGGATCAACACGGACGGCAGAATATTCTTCACGTCGTCGGGCTCGACGTAATTCCTGCCACGAACGACGGCAATCGCCTGTGCCGCGCGGTACAACGCAATCGAGGCCCGCGGGCTCGCCCCCAAGGCCAAATCGTGGTGCTCGCGAGTGGCGTGAACGATATCAGTAATGTAGCGGCGAATCTTTTCGTCGACATGCACCGTCCGCACCGCTCGCTGACAGGCTACCAACTGTTCGGCCGTGGCAACCGGTTGGAGCGACGCCAGCGGATGCTGCCGCTTGAGCATGTCGAGTAGCTGCGACTCTTCGTCGCGCGTGGGATAGCCGAGCGACAATTTCATCATAAAGCGGTCGAGTTGGGCTTCGGGCAGCGGAAAGGTTCCTTCGTGGTCGACTGGATTTTGGGTGGCGATCAACAGAAAGGGAGGCGCCAACTGATGGGTCGTGCCATCGATGGTGACGGCCGACTCGGCCATCGCTTCGAGCAGCGACGCCTGCGTGCGTGGTGTGGCGCGATTGATTTCGTCGGCCAGCACTATCTGCGAAAAGATGGGCCCGGGTCGAAACTGAAACTCGCTCGTCTGTTGATTAAAGATCGAGCCTCCGGTCACATCGGTCGGCAACAAGTCGGGTGTGCACTGCACCCGCTTGAACGAACACCCCACACTGGCGGCAAACGCGCGGGCCAGCATCGTCTTGGCCACACCGGGCACGTCCTCGAGCAGCACATGCCCCTCGCAGTACCAAGCAACCAACACTTTAATTATCTGTTGCCGCTTGCCGACCACGACTTGCTCGACATTGGCAATTATCCGCCGACTCACGGTGCCGATGTCGAGAGTCGCTCGCTGTTTGTCGCTCATTTGACTCCGCTCCGATTGGCTACCGCGATTTCCCTTAGCATAGCGAATCGGCAGGATGGCCGCTGGCATTTTGCGCGGCCTGGCAGTTGTGTCCGCTAGGAGTAACGCACGCGCAACAGCAAATTCAAGCACAGTTCACTGAGACTCATGGCGAGTGCCGGGGGTGCTGACAAAAACATGGCGGTAGAACCAGGCCATGCATCCCCGCTGGAGTTGGGTGTGCCCCCGTTTGGCCTCGCATCCGCGCTGCCACTGCATCGATGTCGTGCGGATGACGGCCGTACATGGCGTCGCCAGAGCTAGTACCGCTGACTTTGATGCGTTCATCCACGCCCTGCTAGTTTTGGTTGTGGTGCAAGTGACGCTTATCGCCCGAGTAGGGCAGTCTCGTCGCCGACAATGCAAAGATACCGAGCGGGGTTATTGGTATGAGGCAGTTAGTACCACTCGATCGAATAGGGACGACCAGACTCAGAAGCTGCAAGTAAATCGAACAAGCGTCGGAGCTTTACGCGTGCTTTCGGCGCACCGCTTGCGCGGTCGTCACCAACAGCGTTACGGCCGTTATCGGGACGACAAACCACATCATCGCAGTCTGAAAATTGGGTAGCGCCTGGTGCTGGCTGGAAAGCAAAACAAGGTAAGTTGTGTACGCGAGGTAATAGGCGAACAAGAATGCGCCCTCCCAGCGCGAAATCACCCCACCCGTGAAAAAAATTGGCAAGCAAGCAAACGCCACCGCAATCATCAGAAGTAAGTCGACCGAATGTACGGACGATGCTATTTCGATAGGGGCCGGCGCAACCATCGCTGACATTCCCAGAACTCCCAAGATGTTGAACACGTTACTGCCAACCACATTGCCGACGGCAATGTCGCGTTCGCCACGAAGACTGGCGACAACCGACGTTACCGCTTCGGGTAGCGACGTGCCGGCCGCCACGATCGTCAACCCGATGACTAAATCAGTGACACCCAGGTACTGAGCAACAGCGACCGCACTCATCACAAGCCAACGTGAACCGAGTACCAGCAGCACCAGGCCAACAACGATTGCGACGACGTTGAACAGCGTCGAGTGTTTCGGCGAAATAGCCAAATCGTCTGGTGGTGAACTGTATTCGACTTCGGTCTTGCGGCTAGCGTAAAACAGGAATGCCAGATAGGCGACGAGTCCGAAAAAGAGCAGCCCGCCATCAAAACGCGTCAGTTGACGATCCCACGCCAACAACCATACCAGGAGTGACGCACCAATCATGAGCGGAACGTCGAGTCGGATGAGTTGCTTCGAAACGACAAGCGGACAGATGAGTGCTGACAATCCAAGGATAAATAGCACGTTGAAAATGTTGCTGCCGACAACGTTGCCAACGGCGATATTCGCCTGACCCGACAGGGCCGACTTGACGCTCACGGCAAGTTCGGGGGCGCTGGTACCGAACGCGACGACCGTCAGTCCAATAATGAGCGATGGAACACCGAACGCAGCAGCGAGTTTCGAGGCGCCACGGACGAGCAGCTCGGCACCGACGACCAGGAAGACAAGGCCAGCGATAAACAAAGCGATTAACATCGACAACTACTTTTTTTCAGTATCCACAATCGCTCGCTTCGCCCCGAGCGTGAAAGCACGCATTCGCGACTGCATCATACGCTGGCGACAGGGGCGTTTGAAAAGGGGGCCGTAGCGGTCGAGTTTGCCATACCGCAAGCGACGAATCAAAAAACTTGGTGGTCTGCGGCATTCCCGCGCAGCGCCTGTCGCATTTTTTCACAACCACGCAGGCGGAAACGACGGACCCTTCGAAGCCACACTCAAAACTAGAAACTAACGACTGACGGCTCAAACTAAAAAAACCCGCGAGCTGCCGAAGCAACTCGCGGGCGGGGGTGGGGTTTTGTTAAGAGTGGGCATTGGTCGGTGGGACAGGCGTCAGTTCAAGCGTACTGCCGACTGCCGTCCGCCGTCTGCCTTCTCTGGTTAGTAAGTCAAGATCGCGTCAACACCGAACACGGTCTGGTTGAAGTCGTCGCCAGGATTGGTGCCGTAGAAGGCGTTGGCGGCTTGTTCGCCTGGAGCCCAGTTGTAGCGAACTTCAGGGCGAATAATGAGGTTGGCGTTCGCACGGTAGTTGATACCACCAGTGAGTCCGTAGACGCTCAATCCGTCGTTCTTCCACCATTCCATACGAGTACCGTAGCTCAGGCAATCGCTCGACTTGTAGAACAAGTATTGGTTAATGCCAACTTGCTCGTGACCGACTTCGTCGATGCTCACCAAGTCGCTTTGGATCACGTAGTTCAGCTTGTCGCTTAGTGTCGCGTCGAACACCAAGCTGTGGCTGTAGGCACGATCGGCCGAAGGACCGGCGAAGCCATAGGTGTTGGCATCGTTACGGAGACCGAAGTCACCAAATGTGCTGATGTACGTCATGGTGATGTCGTCGGTTAGGTCGGTGCTGAAACCACCGAGCCAGTTTCCACCGCTGGTGCCGTTCTGGTTGTATTGGTCGAAACCAGTGTCCCAGCCCAGCGTGTAACCAGCGTAGAACTCAGCGAGGTCCGAACCCGAGTAGGTCGCGAGCACACCAGTGTGGGTGAACGGCTCGCTGTTGAACATCGTGTAAGCGTGGCTGTAGAAGAAGTTGTCGGGAGCGGTGATCACTTCGTAGCCAACCAGCGTGAAGAAGTGACCAGCGATCACCGATCAGTCGCCCGAGGCAACTTCGACATAAGCCTGTGGCATGGCCCAGCCATACACACCGTGGTCGAGCGAAGTATCCCAGACAGCGTCGTCGTTACCGAAAGCTTGGGTCTTCTGAGCATCGGTACCATACATGATGTCGAAACGGAAACCCCAGTCCCAGCCACAGCAGGGAGCTTCGGCAACCTTTTCGAACCACAGCCATTGCTGGTGCAGGTTCACTTGGTGAGGCACGTCGTTGAATGCAAACAGGTCACCGTAGTTGGTCGACAAGCGAGTCGCCGCACTGTGGTAACCCAGTTGTGTCCAACCACCCATGTCGAGCCAGCAGCAAGGACCGAGCAGCGAATCCTTCAACGAGAAGGGTTCGCCCAAGCAGCAGCAGCCATCCATCAGGCCGAGGCCACAAGTGCTGCCACATCCACACGAGTCACAGCAACCCGTGCCACATCCATCGCTACAACCATCGTTGCAGCCACAGCTCGGCTCGCATCCATCGTCAGCCATGCAGCTCGGCTCAGCACATTCGCAGCCCGTAAGCTGGAAGTTAAACGCCGTTTGTACCGGCGATTGTGCCAAGGCGGAACTCGCGCTGACGGCGATTACGGCCAAGCCCATCGTCCATCGAAATACGTTCACCTTAAGACTCCTTCTCTGGGAAACACCGCGACAAGTCATTGTCGCACAGGGGGAATATGGGACGGCAAACTGCGCCGCGCTACATTGCGGGGCACGGTCGCAGTTCGCATACACGACCGACCGCCTCGCAAGTTGTATCGACCCTGCCACACGGCAGCGTCGAGTGCGACGCAGACAGAGAAATGCAAAAAGGGGGTCCAACCGGCCCGGTTGTGAGAAACTGTGACGCTTACGAAAGAAGCTCCAGCGCGATTGCACCGCCTCGGCACGAAGCAGCGGCCAGGGAGACGCGGTGGCGGAAAACCGAAATGCTCTGCCACGCGACCAGACAGGCGTTAGAATCGTTAGAGTCTGCCAAACGAGCTGCCGTCAGCGGTCAGCCAGAGACTTTCGCGTCGCGAACGCTCGCGCGGCTCAGGCGGCCATGCGACGGAGCTTTTGGCTAGACCACCTGCTGGGGCAAATTCAGCCCCGGCGCAAAAAGTGTTGTCTCGCCCGTAAGATAGGTGTCGATCGCACGAGCCACGCCACGACCTTCGTTAATTGCCCACACCACAAGACTTTGACCTCGGCGGCAGTCACCGGCCGCGAAGACGCGGGGCACATTGGTGGTGAACTCGCCATGCTCGGCGGCAAAGGTTTGCCACCCGCGCCGCGGTTCACCAACTTCGATGCCGAGCATGTCACCCACTTCGAGTTCGGGCCCGACAAAGCCGGTCGCGAGCAGCACAATGTCGGCAGGCCACACCTTTTCGCTGCCTGGCACTTCGGAGAAAGGCGCTTTCTCGCCGGGCGTGCTCCAGTCGACACTCACCGTTTTCACGCCGGTAACCTTTCCGTTCTCGCCAACAAACGCTTGGGTCATGACGTTGTAGGCCCGTGGGTCGTGCCCCGATTTGGCCTGCCACTCGGCGTGAGAGTAGTCGACCCGATAAACGCGCGGCCACTGAGGCCAAGGGTTATTGGTGGCCCGCTCGGCCGGTGGTTTGTCGAGCAATTCGAAGTTAGTGATGCTCTTCGCTCCGTGTCGCAGCGCGGTCCCAATGCAGTCGGCCCCGGTATCGCCGCCGCCGATGACGATGACATCGAGATCCTTGGCCGAGGTATAGTGATTGTCGCGGAGCTTCGAATCGAGCAGGCTCTTCGTGTTGCGGGTGAGAAAGTCCATCGCGTTATAGATGCCCCCCAAATCGCGACCTGGGCAACGACCGGTGGGGTCGAATGGTTTGGTCGCGCCTGTCGCTAAGAGCAAAACATCAAAATCTTCGAGCAGCTCATGGGGGTCGACGAACTCGACGTTGTGGCCACGCTCTTGCATGATGCCCGTCATCGTGCCCGAGGCGAATTCTTCGTGGCGGCCAACGTGAACACAGGTGCGGAATTCGACGCCCTCTTCGCGCATCTGATTGAGCCGCCGCTCGACGACATCTTTGCCGAGTTTCATCCAGGGAATGCCATACATGAGCAGCCCACCAATACGGTCGGCACGCTCAAACACGGTGACCGAGTGACCGGCGCGACGAAGCTGCTGAGCGGCGGTAAGCCCCGCCGGTCCGCTGCCAACGATCGCCACACTGCGGCCCGACTCTTCTAGCGGTGGTTGCGGAACGACCCAGTCTTCCATCCAACCCCGGTCGATGATGGCGTTCTCGATGTTCTTGATCGTGACCGGCGGATCGGTGATGCCGAGCACACAGGCACCCTCACACGGCGCGGGGCAAGTTCGACCGGTGAATTCAGGAAAGTTGTTAGTCTTATGGAGCCGGTCGAGCGCGTCGCGCCAGCGACCATGATAGACGAGGTCGTTCCATTCGGGGATGAGATTGTCGATCGGACAACCGTGATTCGACTGACAGAACGGCACCCCGCAGTCCATGCACCGTGCGCCCTGAGTGCGGAGTTTGTCTTCTTGAGCGCCGGTGAATATCTCGAGAAAGTCGTTGGCGCGCTCGAGCGGACTGCGATAGGGCACGACTTGCCGCTCGAATTCTTTGAAGCCGGTCGGTTTGCCCATGCTGATTGCCTTTCATCGAAAAACCGCAAAGGACGCGGAGAGCGCGGAGTAAAGCAGATTAGTCGTTCGTCGTGTGGATGAACGGCGTGAAGCTGTGAATTTTACATCAGAACGAGCAGCCTTGTTGCCACTAAACTGAGTGGACAAAACAAATCATTCCTCTGCGCTCTTCGTGTCCTCCGCGGTTCAGATTTTTTAAGCCAACACCGGTTCGCGGTGCGTTCGTTTCAGTTCTTCTAATACCCGTTTATAGTCGGTCGGCATCACTTTAATAAACTCGCCCAGCACTTCGTCGAAGCGGTCGAGCACGTCGGCGGCCACGGGGCTGCGGGTTGCTTCGTGATGGGCGGCGATCAATTGGCGTAGCTCGGCGACGTCGTCTGCGTCGACTACCTCTTCAAGCTGCACAAGTTCGAGATTGCAAAGGCCACTGAATACCTCGCGATCACCCGCCCACACATAAGCGACTCCTCCCGACATGCCCGCCGCAAAATTACGACCGGTCGGGCCGAGCACCACGACGCGGCCACCGGTCATGTACTCGCAGCCATGGTCGCCCACTCCTTCGATAACGGCCCTCGCGCCACTGTTGCGAACGGCGAATCGCTCGGCCGCACGGCCTCGGAAAAACGCTTCGCCGCTGGTCGCGCCATAGAGACAGACATTGCCAACGATGATTTGATCTTCGGCCTTGAAGCCCGCTCCCGCCGGTGGATAGACAATCATGCGGCCCCCCGAGAGCCCCTTGCCAACAAAGTCGTTGGCGTCGCCCGCGAGTTCGAGCGTGATGCCCTTGGCGAGAAATGCCCCGAAGCTCTGACCGGCCGAACCGTTGAACTTTAATTGTATGGTGTCGTCGGGTAGCGTGTTGCCTCCCCATTTTTTCGCGATCTCGTTCGAGAGAATCGTCCCGACCGCCCGGTCGGTGTTGATAATGTCGAGTTCAGCCTTCACTGGCGTCTTGTCTTTGAGTGTCGGCGCGGCAATGTCAAGTAACTTTCGCATGTCGAGCGAAAGGGCGAGTCCATGATCTTGTTCGATGACACAATAGGTGCCCGTATTGTGCGATGGCCCTTCGGCTTTGGTGAGCAGTTTGCTGAGGTCGATTCCATCGGACTTCCAGTGCTTGATCGCGTGGTCGGCATCGAGACAATCGACGCGGCCCACCATTTCGAGAACTGTGCGGAATCCCAACTCGGCCATAATACCGCGGGCTTCCTCGGCGACCATGAACAGATAGTTGATCACATGCTCGGGCTTGCCGGTGAATTTTTTGCGCAGCTCAGGATCTTGTGTCGCCACACCAACAGGACAGGTGTTGAGGTGACATTTACGCATCATGATGCAGCCCAGCGTGATCAGTGGCGCGGTCGCGAAGCCAAATTCCTCGGCACCTAAAAGCGCAGCAATCACTACGTCGCGGCCCGTTTTCAGTCCGCCGTCGGTTTGTAGCACCACCCGGCTTCGCAGGTCGTTCATCACCAGGGTTTGGTGTGTCTCGGCGATGCCTAGTTCCCAAGGCAACCCGGCGTGTTTGATGCTGGTGAGTGGCGACGCCCCCGTGCCCCCCCCGTCGCCGGCGATGACAATGTGGTCGGCGTAGCCTTTGGTCACTCCCGAGGCGACTGTGCCAACGCCGACTTCCGACACCAGCTTAACACTAATGCGAGCTGCGCGGTTGGCGTTTTTGAGGTCGTGGATGAGTTGCTTCAGGTCTTCAATACTGTAGATGTCGTGGTGGGGCGGAGGCGAAATCAATCCCACGCCCGGCGTTGAATAGCGAATCCGCGCGATGTTCTCGTCGACCTTACGGCCGGGCAGCTCACCCCCTTCGCCCGGCTTCGCGCCTTGGCTGATCTTGATTTGAATTTCGTCGGCGTTCGTGAGGTAGTCGATCGTCACACCAAATCGCCCGCTGGCAACCTGTTTGATGGCCGACCGTCGCGAGTCGCCGTTGGCATCGGGTGTCCATCGTGCAGGGTCTTCGCCCCCTTCGCCCGTGTTGCTCTTGCCTCCAATGCGATTCATGGCAACCGCCAGAGTCTCGTGCGCCTCGGCCGAGATCGATCCGAACGACATCGCTCCGGTACAAAACCGCTTGACGATTTCGCTGGCCGGTTCGACTTCGTCGATCGCAATGGGGGTTCCCGGTTTGAATTTCAGCAATCCCTTGAGCTGACACCGTGTGCGTGCATCGTTGTTCACGTGATCGGCAAATCGCTTGTAGGCGTCTTTGTCGCCCGCTCGCGCGGCGACCTGAATATCGGCGATCGCCGTCGGATCCCACATGTGCCGTTCGCCTTCGGCGCGCCAATGATACTCGCCCGGGTTGGGGAGCGAGACAAGCCGCTGCGACGCATGTTGTGGGTAGCCGAGCCGATGGCGACGCAAGGCTTCCTCGGCCAGCACATCGAAATCGACACCTTCGACTCGGCTCGACGTGCCGACGAAGCACCGGCTGATGACCTCGCTCTTGAGTCCGAGCGCCTCGAAAATTTGCGCGCCCTTGTAGCTTTGCAGCGTGCTGATGCCCATCTTGGCCATCACTTTAAGCATCCCTTTCGTGATGCCCTTGCGATAGCTGCGAGCTATTTTATGGTCGGCTTCGGTGAGTGGGTTGTAGACTTCGTCGTCGATGCCGATGGCTTTGTGGCTACGGTTTTCGCCCGCTTCGATTTCGTCGATTTGTGCATCGCCAGCGTCAAGCAGTCCATCGCGGCGCGCTTGCCACAGGGCTTCGAAAGCAACGTAAGGATTGATCGCGTCGGCTCCATAGCCAATGAGCAAACAGTGGTGGTGAACTTCGCGTGCTTCGCCCGTCTCGACCATGATGCCGATCTGCGTTCGCTTGTTGCACTTCACCAAGTGATGATGCACGGCACCTGTCGCTAGCAGCGCACTCACCGGGACGCGACTGGCGTTGATTCCCCGGTCGGAAAGGACCACCAGCGCATGCCCGTCGTCGACGGCCGCCTCGGCTGCGGCACAAATGCGGTCGAGTGCCTTCACCATGCCGGCTTTGCCCTCGTCGACCGGCCAGGTAATGTCGACGATCGCCGATGTCCATCCCTTCGACGTATCGGGATGCTCGCCCAAGTGTTTGATTGCCGCCATTTGTTCGTTCGAGAGGAACGGATGGTGCAATTGCAAACGATGGGCATGTGCTTCGGTGATGTCGAGCAAGTTTTGCTCGGGGCCGACGTAGCACTCCAGCGACATGATCACTTCTTCGCGAATCGAGTCGATCGCCGGATTGGTGACCTGGGCAAAAAGTTGGCGGAAATAATCGTAGATCAAGCGTGGCTTATCGCTCAAACAGGCGAGCGACGAATCGTTGCCCATCGAGCCGATGGGGTCTTTCTCGACCTTCACCAGGGGCAACAGCATGAAGTGCATCGTCTCGACGGTATAACCGAACGCCTGCATGCGGGCGAGCAGACTCTTCGGACGAAACCCATGACGCTCTTTGTTAGGGCTGAAGTCGTTTAGCTCGACCCGCTGCTTGGTGAGCCACTCGCCATAGGGGCGGCGGGTAGCAAAGTCGTGCTTGAGTTCTTCGTCGGGAATGAGCCGCCCCTGCTCGAAGTCGACCAAGAACATCTTGCCTGGCTGCAACCGGCCTTTGGCTTTCACGTTCTCGGGTTTGACGCTCGACAACACACCGACTTCGCTCGCCATGATGACGCGGTCGTCGTGCGTGAGGTAATAGCGAGAGGGGCGTAACCCGTTGCGGTCGAGACAGGCGCCGATGTAACGCCCATCGGTGAAGGCCACCGAAGCGGGGCCGTCCCATGGTTCCATCACAGCGGAGTTGAATTCGTAGAAGGCCCGCTTCTCGCGGCTCATTGTGGGATGATTTTGCCACGCTTCGGGAATCATCATCATCATCGCCCCTTGCAGCGTGCGGCCCGTCATCAGCAGGAACTCGAGCACATTATCGAAGGTGCCCGAGTCGCTGCACTCTGGTTCGACGACAGGGAACAGCTTCTTGAGCTCGTCGCCGAACAACTCGCTCTTGAGCGTCCCTTGCCTAGCGAGCATCCAGTTAGCGTTGCCCCGCACGGTGTTGATTTCGCCATTGTGGCTCATGAAACGCAGCGGCTGGGCCCGATCCCATGACGGAAACGTGTTGGTCGCGAACCGCGAGTGGACCATCGCGAGGTGACTGATGAACGACTCGTCGCGGAGGTCGGGGTAATAGGTAAAGAGCTGCTCGGTGGTGAGCATTCCCTTGTAGATGATGACTTTCGTCGACAACGAACAAATGTAGAACATGAGCCGCTGCTTGAGCGAAGTGTCGCGACGCAACAGATTGCTCGACCGTTTGCGGATCAGATAGAGCTGCCGCTCGAAGGCGTCGCCGTCAACACCATCAGCAGCGGCTACGACCAGTTGTTCGATGAACGGTTCTGATTGAACCGCCGTTGGTCCGAGATCGGCCGCGCGGGAATCAACCGGCACTGCGCGCCAGCCGATTAAGCGTTGCTGTTGCTCGTCGACGATCTGTTCGACTTGCTGTTTGCAGTAGGCTCGCTCATTCAAATCCTGCGGCAAGTAGACATTGCCCGCCGCGAAGCGGCCCGGCGGGGGGAGTTGGGCCTTGAGGTCGCTCGCCACAGCCGCGCTCAAAAATTCGTGGGGCAGTGCGGTCAGTACCCCGGCACCGTCGCCCGTGTTCGGTTCACAGCCACAAGCGCCGCGATGGTCCATGTTACGGAGCACCTCTTCGGCATCGATGAGAATCTGGTGACTCCGCTGACCCTTGATATGCGCAACAAAGCCAACGCCACAGGCGTCGTGTTCGTTCGCCGGGTCATAGAGGCCGCGCGACTTTGGCAAGTGCAGCAGCGGGCTTTTGGGTTGCATGGGTCTCTCCCCTTTTTTGCCTAGTGAGGCTTTCGCCCAGTAATGCAGGCCCTGTCGCCGCAAGAAGAGTGACTCACCCCCCTCCGCCCTTTGGGGCGGTGGGCGTGTCGCTCGGCTTGCGAAGCGACACGCCTAGTTGTGAATCGTTTTATTATTTGCCGCCGTCGCTGCAACTGCCGCAGGGGCGAGGTCGTCGTGCGACTCGCCCGCGTGCGATTGCAGCAGTTCGATGAACTTTGTTGCCACTTCGCTGAGCTCTCGCTCTGCTTTATAGACCAATCCGATCGGACGTGCGAGTTGCTGCCCCGATAAGTCGATCGCCACCAGCGATCCGCCAAGCACCTCGCGGGCGACCGTCGGCGCGGGGAGCAATGCCACACCCGAGCCGATCTCGACGGCCCTTTTGATCGTCTCGACATTGTCGAATTCAAATACCGTGTCGACCTCGATGTGCCGAACCTCGAAGGCGTGGTCTATTTCTTCGCGAATTTTGAGTCCTTGCTCGAAAGCGACAAACCGCTGTCCACGAAGCGACTCAAGCGGTGCCCGTCGATTCGCCGCCAACTCGTGATACGGCGCACAGACCAACACAAATGGCTCGGTTCGCCACGGGATCGTCGCTAGTTGCCGCGACTTCTCGGGATAACTCACCAGCCCCAAATCGGCCTCCTCGGCTTCGACCGCGTCATAAACTTCGTTGGGGTGCATGTAATCGAGTCGCAGTTCTGTTTCTGGGTGGCGGTCAAGAAACTCGCGGTGGTAGCGGCTCATGTGAGCGAGCCCCACCGAATAAATCGAAGCCACGACAAGCCTGTCGGCCAGACGCCGATGGACTGACTGTACCTCGCCTTCGAGTTCCTGAAACTTCCGCAACAGCGCTCGGCACCCTTCGTAGTACCGCTGCCCGGCATCGGTCGTCACAAAGGGCCGCTTCGAGCGATCGATCAGCCGCACCCCAAGCCGCTCTTCGAGCTGATGGACGAGCTGACTCGCATTCGGCTGCGACACACCATGAGCGGTCGCGGCCTGCGAAAAGCTCCGCATCCGCACGATGTCACAGTAGATTTCGAGTGAGCGTAGATGCAATTAAAAGTCCAGAGTAGATGGTCTTAAGTGTCCAGAGACTGTAATTAGACAGGCGAATAGAACGCGAGTGCTGAATCGCTATATCGAATAGTAGATGGCGGACGGGGGCATTGTCAATTAGTGGCAGGGAATTTTTGACCGGAAATACGACAAGATTAGTAAACATTCCGCGTCGCGTCGACCGTGCGAGCTTTGGCGCGAGGTATAATTCGTCCAAAGCGTTACACCACCGCGTCGTGGTTAACGTCAACATGGACCAACGCTCGCCCAAATACGACGTACTTCGCTGGGCAGTTTTTTGCGCAGCAAAACCGTTTGGCTGAAAGCTGAGCGCTCGCCGCTTCGCCCACTACCGTGCCGGCAGCTTCTCAAAATCATAATCCCCACCCCGGTCGCGAATCACCGTCGCCTTCACAATCTTGTCTGGTTTCGATTTTTGACCTTCGCCTTGGGGATCGATGCGTTGCAGTTCGCCCAGCACTTCTATTCCTTCAACTACGCGACCGAAAGCCGTGTGGCGGCCGTCGAGGAAGTCGGTTGGGACGAATGTTAAGAAGAACTGGCTACCTCCCGTGTCTTTGCCGGCATGGGCCATGCTGAGCGTGCCGCGAAAGTGTTGGCGGGCGTTTGGCAATTCGCACTCGCAGGCGATCGAGTAACCGGGACCGCCGCTGCCGGTGCCTGTGGGGTCGCCCCCTTGGGCCATAAAACCTTGCAGCACCCGATGAAAGACGACGCCATCGTAGAAACCTTTTTTTACCAGCGACAAAAAATTGGCTGTCGCAATGGGGGCTTGGTCTTCGAATAACTCGACAACGAGCGTCCCCTTGCTGGTTTCAATTTTCACGCGGGGCAGATTGTCGGCAGCCGCCTCGGCGTCGCGGATTTCTTCCTCTTTTTGCCACCGGTCACGCATCTTGTCGAATGTCGCGGCATACTTGGCGGCGGTTCCCCAAATGCCGGCGGTCGCCTCATCGTCGGCTGGGGGGCCTTGGTCGAGTATCTTGTCTTCGCGAATCACACCGAGCCGTTTCTCGGCGGTGTCAAACTCATTCACATTGACGGCCGACACAAAACCGAGCACTTGCAACTCGGGATCTTCATTGCCACCGTCGATCAGCGCATCAATCACCGGCAGGGCCAACTCATATTGATCGCCCCCGCTGAAGTTGCCGGCCGTTTCTTTGATAGCGACCCCCTTGGCGTAGTGGCGGGCAACGGTCAGCAGCGTTTCTTCGACCAACTTGTCGGCACCAGGGTTCGCCTTGTATTCGGCAATGCCGGCCGCGACCATCGTGCGGAGTTGAGTTTGAGCGAGTGTGAGCAATTCCTTCACCTTTGTGTTGATGGCGGCCCGTTGCTCCGCCGGTGCCGTTTGATATTGCCCACGTAGTTCCTCGACCGCGATGAGCGACGTTTTATAGGCATCGACCGCTTCGCTGAAATTGGCTGGTGTGGCGTTCTCAGCCGCCGGAGCTTCCGTCGCCGGTTGCGCGAGGCAGGGATTTAGTAATGTGAGTAGGCCGCACATGACAGCTAAGAAGTAGCGCATCGGATTTACCTCGTTTGGTGAGCACGTCAGTAGAGGGGGCGAATGTCGCCCCCCGTCGGGTTATCATAACGCGAACCCCGTCCCCCGTCCCCTGGCCCCCGCCCCCTAAACTATGCCCCGTCCCGGTCGACATTCAGCGAAATCACCTGCCGAAGACGTCGAGGTCGATCTCCACATCATCGGCGGCCACCACCGGGGGCGGAAGCTCCGCTATCACGGCGACCCGGTCACCCGACCGATGAAGCATCGCGTTCGCGAAGCGATTTTCAACCTCATCGGCACCGATGTCGTCGGCAAACACGCGATCGACGTTTTTGCGGGAACTGGTGCGCTAGGGCTCGAAGCGATCAGCCGAGGCTCAGCGAGCGCGACATTCATTGAACGTCACATACCCACCGCCAAGGTCGTCAGCGAGAACATCGAAACGCTCGAAATGCAAGACCGCACCGAGCTATTGGTGACGAGTGCCTTTTTGTGGGCGAAGCGAAATCTGCTGGCCGACGAAACAACGCCCGAGTTTCCCACCCCGCCCAACGACATTCCTTGGCTCGTGTTCGTGAGCCCCCCCTATGTGTTTTTCGTCGACCGCGAAGCGGAAATGATTGACCTCGTCAAATCTTTGCAGCGGCGTGCTCCGGCGGGTAGTGTGATCGTGGTCGAAGCCGACGCGATGTTCGACTGGAAGAAGCTCGACGACCCGATCAAAGCGCATCGTCGCGATGAAGGGTGGGACGTGCGAACTTATCACCCAGCGGTGGTCGGTGTTTGGCGGGTAGGTGAGTAGAGGAAACCATTGGTTTGATCGGGTGGCCCTGGGTAGTTTCCCTCGTCGGAGCGTCTGCTCGCCCACCGTCTACGGTAAGACCATTCTAATATAGCGAAGTAGGCGTCATCCCAACAATCACGCTCGTATTGGGAATAGCGAACGGGGGCAATACTACTCGTCTCGTCGGTTTGCCAACCACTCTTGGTACCACAAGTAGGTACCAATTGGCCCTGAGTAGACCGCCAACATGAAGGCAATCGGGACAAAGTCCCAATTTGTCGTACCGCTATGCCGGATCCGCCAAGTGTGAACAACCATCCCGGCACCGTTTGCAATCGCGAACGGAGTCCAAACACAGGCGAATACGATGAGTGCATTCGAGAGCATGTCATTGCAGCATCACGTCAGTCGGCTAACGTTTGCAATCACCCGGTCGCGACGGGAGCTTGTCCATTGCCAAAACGCCCGGTTTCGCGACTCGGGTGCATTGCGTGGTTATCCGCCGGTCTAGTCCACCACGATGAAAGGAGCCATTCGTTCTAAACGCTCAGGCATCGGCTCAGGGTCGGGGCACTCCAGATCACCGTAGCTTGTTCGTAATGGGGCCTGATCGTTGTAGAAGTGCAGAAAAAACGCACAACGATAGCAGTCCTCCGTGGGAAGATCATTGAACTTCGTTTTGATCACCGATTCGCCATCAAGGGTCAAGTATGTTTCGTTATAGGCAGCCTGCCAGCTGTCTTCTGGCACGCCATGCTGCGGTTGCGTGAAGTCCCTTAGTGAAAACTGTTCGTCTGGGTTGGAAACAAGTAGTTCAATCAAGACGACTGACTTTAGTTGTTGGGTGCATTGCCGTTTTGCTTGTTTGGATTGGGCGGGCGTCATTTCATAGCCGTAAAGCTCCGCGAATTGAGCGGTGATCAGCCTGGGCGTAACGTTCAGCCGGTAGACGCCTACGATGTTGAGGTCGGGGGCGAGCTTCATTGGATTCAGTCGGATAACGTAAAAGGCTCAGTTGCCGGCCGCCTGCGGGAGCAGGCGTTCAACCGGTAACAACATTCTATTCGCGGGAGTCGCCGGTCAACTGTAGCCGGTGGTTAGACGGCCGGTTGCTTCAATGCCAGTCAGCCCCACACGAAAAACACTGCTTGGCCAGAGCAGTACGCAGCGGTTCGCCGCACTTGGGGCACGGGGTCTTCTTGGGTTTTGGCCAGTGCGGTGCTTCATCGGGCCAACGCTCCGGCTCGCTAACTCCGATACCAGCGAACTCAAGAGCGGCCCGAATGTCGGGATGTACGTCTTCAACATCCCGCGGGTCCATATCGTCGTGAACGAAAGTATCCAGCAATCGCGCAGTGAACTCGATTCGAATATCTCGTTCTGGGATCCGCTGCTGAATGAGCGGCCAGATTTCGAGGAAGAGCTTGCTGCCAGTTCGCCACGACATGTCCGTATCCAGTTGAGGTCGGCGAACTTGTTATTCGACACAAAAAATGTAGACAACACCGCGTCAGGGGCCTTATCCACGAAAAATCAAACTAAATCGGTTGACGAGCGAGTAGTGTATTGTGTACAAACGTTCATGTAAAACACTCCGCCGCTGGAGACGAAGCCGTGAGAAAAGTATATGGTTGCGAGCAGGCTAACGCAACAATATCGGTGCATGCTCCTCGAAAGCTTTTGGACCAAGTTCGCGACGTCTTGCGGACGAAGCACTACGCCCTGGCGACGGATAAGGCTTACCGCCATTGGATCGTTGAGTTCCTGCGTTTTCACCGCATGACAAACCGTTTCGGTGTGCGAAATCAGTCAGGCACGGAGCCAGACTCAGTTTTTCACAACCTCACAGTCGTGGCTACCCAAGGGTGACGGGCGGAAAATGTCCCACTACCCCACCGGGGTTGCGTCGCTCGGTTGGCGATTGGACGTAACGCCGTTGGCGTAAGCTTTTCGCGGGACACCCGACCCGGGGTAGCGGCGGCTGGGCCGCCGCAACCCCGGGCTAATCGACATAACGCCGTTGGCGTAGGAGACGACCGGTGGGTGGCACACATTGCCTTGGCTAAAGCGAGTGACATCTATCGCCTGACGAGACCGAGTTGGAAAGCGTGGCGTCTGGATTCCCACCCTGTTGTTTATACACATCTTGCGATTGGCTTGGACGACCGTTATCGGAATTGGCCGAAGGCCTTTTTCATCGTAGCCTTGGGCATCGCCCAAGGTTGGTAGGTTGTGCGAACCCACTTTGGCTGAAAGCCAAACTCAACCGATACGCCTTGCTGGTTAAATAGGGCCTTCGGCCAAACGAATCAATGCCTTGCTGATTCCTAGGGCGTTGCCCTAGGCTACGGTGTCGCAAGGCCTTCGGCCAAAACTCATTTGTGGATAAACGTCAGGATACGCTCTGCGCCGGAATGACGTGGGATGTACGCTAGCCCTTAAACAAGCGTTCTCGAATACGAATTAATGCGATTTTCTCCGCGCAGCGGCCAGTCGTCCAGCATTGCTGGCGGTGTGAATGGGCGGGATCGATTGGCATTATTGGGAGGTCTTTCTGGGGTCGGGCGTGGCG
>JBGSWC010000364.1:0-12039 GCA_041752635.1 Pirellulales bacterium
GTCGCCATTCGTCGGCTTCAATCCAGGGGGCTCATCGAGCGTGCGCTCGTCGTCGATTGCGACGTCCACCACGGCGATGGCACGGCGACGCTGACGGCCGGCGACCGGTCGGTCTTCACGCTGTCGCTGCACGGAGCGCGAAACTACCCGCGCGTGAAACCGCCGAGTGATCTCGATGTACCCCTGCCCGACGGCACCGGCGACGACGCCTATCTGGCCGCTTTGGACATGGCGCTCGAAACTGCCTGGCCGATGCGAGGCGACTGCGTGTTTTATTTGGCCGGGGCCGATCCTTACCTGGGCGACAGGTACGGCCGCATGGCACTCACCAAAGCGGGGCTCGCCGAGCGCGACCGCCGAGTGTTCGCCCGCTGCCGCGAGAGCGATGTGCCGGTCGTTGTGATGATGGCAGGAGGCTACGCGCGTGATGTGAGCGACACCGTCGATATCCACTCGCAGACAATCGCGTTGCTGGCCGATGCGCTGCTTGAACGTTGATGTGATGGACGCTACGTACTCCAAGCGACGCTTGTCACATCAAGCTGCACGACCCATGCGGGGCTATAGCGCAAGGCGGACTGCCGCAGTGCACTGAAGCGTGGAGCGTGGAAACTTTGAAAAAAAATTCCGCAAAAAGGTTGTCGTTTTCGACTTTTTCCCAAGACTGACTAGGCGTCAGTTTTTGCGTCGATCTACCGCAAATTCTCCCCTCATACCTAGGGCTAATGCAGAACTAACAACTCGATTTATTGTTTCGCTTATCGAGCGAGTTTTTCATTTTAGCTCTATTTTCAAGAGGTATTCATCATGTTGTTGCGTACGCTCGTTGCATTGATGTTTGTTACGCTGTCGGTCGCTCACGCCCAAACGCTGTCTCTCACAGGAGGCAAGACGAGTGTCCAACTTGGCGGCTCGACCGCCGAAGATGCAAATTTGGCGGCTGCGGGAATCACGGTCGTCGGCATCGGCAACGGCACCCTCACCACGGGCGATCTGCCCGGCGGAGTGGCATTTGCGGTCGACACCAACTCGACTTTTCTGTTCTCTGAGTCATCGGTCCTGCCGGTCGCCGGTTCAATCGAACATTTCGGCACGGTGACGATCAACCAAACCGGTTTGCAAAACCTGGGCGATGTGACCCTCGGTGATTTCTCGATCAGTTTCGACGCGACACGCGAAAATATGACGACCGGAGCCAGCGGGTTCTTTGTCGCCGATACGTTCAGTTCGCTCGGTCCGGTCTTCGATCTTGGCAACCTGACTGGCATTGTGGCCACGACAACCAATTTTTCGGTCGCCGCCGACTTGTTGGTCTCGCCCGAACTTTCGACCGCTTTGGCTGGCGATGCGAGCCTCGCCGGTGCCGACGTGGGCAACGCCCTTGTCGCCGCTTCGGTGCCCGAGCCTGCTAGCGTGGTAGGGCTGTCAGTCGCCTGCCTCGCTCTCGTCGCGGCACACCGTGGGCGGAAATAACAGCGAATTACCCATAAAACGATCCGCGGCCATCTCAACCGTTACGCGTTGGGGTGGCCGCTCCTATGCGCATGGCCTCGCCGACCCGTGCGTCGGCGTGATACACTGTTGTCAGATAGTCGGCCAAAGCTTCACAAGTCTCGAAAGCGCAAACACTGCTTGTTTTATGGACCCTAAGTACATCCGCAATTTCTCGATTGTCGCCCACATTGATCACGGCAAGAGCACTCTCGCCGACCGATTGCTCGAAATCACCGGCACCATCACGCTGCGCGAAATGAAGGCCCAGGTGCTCGATGACATGGACCTCGAACGCCAACGGGGAATCACCATCAAGGCTCGGGCCGTGAGTATGCGCTGGCCCCACAACGGCGAAACCTATGAGCTGAACCTGATCGACACCCCTGGCCACGTCGATTTTCAGTACGAAGTATCGCGGTCGCTCGCATGCTGCGAAGGAGCCGTGCTGCTGGTCGATGCGTTTCAAGGGGTCGAAGCCCAAACGGTGGCCAACGCCTATGCCGCGATGGAGCAAGAGCTAACCATCGTGCCGGTTCTCAACAAGGTCGACCTCAACCACGCTCGGCCCGACGAAGTCAAGGAAGAGATGGAGACGACCCTCGGCATCGATCCCGACGAAGTGCTCGGATGCAGCGCGAAAACGGGCATCGGCTGCAAAGAAATCCTCGCGGCCGTGATCGAGCGTGTCCCGGCTCCGACTGGCGACCCCAACGGACCGCTCCAGGCGATGGTGTTCGACTCTCACTACGACGAATTCCGCGGGGCCATTACCTACGTTCGCGTTATGCAGGGGACAGCCCGCAAAGGACAGAAAATCAAATTTGTGCAGGGGAACACCACGCACGAAGTCATCGAACTCGGCCAATTTTGCCCCCGCCGCGTTGCCCGCGAAACGCTCTCGGCAGGGCAGGTCGGTTATCTGATCTGCAACATCAAGTCGCTCGGCAATGTCCACATCGGCGACACCATCACCACGGCGCATGGCACACCCGCCCCGGCGCTGCCCGGCTATCGCCAGCCCAAGCGGATGGTCTTCTGCGGGCTATATCCCAGCGATGGCCAAGACTTCGAGAACCTCCGCGAAGCGCTCAGCAAACTGGCCGTCAACGATCCCAGCTTCGACTTCGAGCCCGAAACGTCCGACGCCCTGGGCTTCGGCTTCCGCTGTGGTTTCCTTGGGCTATTGCACATGGAGATCGTCCAACAACGACTTGAGCAGGAGTCCGACATCGACCTTGTGCAAACCGCCCCGAACGTCACCTATCGCATCAAAGACAAAACTGGGGCGGAATTCGATGTCCATACGCCTCAGTCGGTGCCCGAGGGGGGCGACATCGAAGAGTTCAGCCAGCCCATTGTCCGCGTCAACTTCGTGCTTCCCACCGAATACGTCGGCGGCATCATGAAGCTCTGCTCAGACCGCCGGGGCGATTACGTGCGGCAAGAATACCTCAGCCCCACCCGCACGATGCTGGTCTACGACCTCGCACTGGCCGACGTGGTGTACGACATGCACGACCGACTGAAGAGCATCACTCGGGGTTACGGGACGATGGATTACGAAGTGCTTGGCTATCGACCGGGCGACCTAGTGCGGCTCGATATTCTGGTCAAAGGCGAACGAGTCGACGCGCTCAGCATCGTCTGTGACCGGGCCGACGCCGATACGCGAGGCCGTGCGGTGATCAAGAAACTCAAAGAAGAAATCCCCCGTCACATGTTCGAGGTCGCCCTGCAAGCCGCCATTGGCACGCGCGTCATCGCTCGCGAGACGATCAGCGCAATGCGCAAGAACGTGACCGCCAAATGCTACGGCGGCGATATCAGCCGCAAGCGGAAGCTGTGGGAAAAGCAAAAGGAAGGCAAAAAGCGGATGAAGTCAATCGGCAACGTCGACATCCCGCAGAAAGCATTCTTGGCAGTGCTAGAGACGGGGGAGGAGTCGTCGTCGAGTGGGGTAAAGAGCCGGTAGGGCAGAGATTCTCAAGCATTTAGCCATTGCAGATAATCCGCCCGATCTTCGCTCCGGATTGCCGCGATTTCTGAATCTTTGATTTCAACTTTCGTAAACCCAATTGCGGTCTCGCGCGGGTATTCCGCAGCGGCAAGCACATCTCGATAATCAGAGCAAGCGACTCGTGTTTGCTGTGCGAGTTGCGCGATATCGCCAGTAGCCAGTTTAAGAATCGCCAACCGTACCCGCGGAACCTCACGGTGCCATCGTTCGGCCCCGTATATCTCAAGCGTCGCTAACACGCGCGAAAACAATTCGGGCGAAAAGTCCCTTTGAATTATTCGTTCAATTATTGATGATTGCATAGTGCACACTGCTTGAGCAGGCGGGACACGTGATTGATTATCGCCGTCGTCACCAATGTAGTCTCGCATATTTTTTCCTCCGTCGCTCCATCTCTATCCATGCGAATCAGCTCCTGCTCCACCGCCATCGCGTCACGCGGGAAGTCGCGCATGTGTTCGAAAATTAGCCGTTCACCGCAGTTGCGGCAGGCCAAGATCGACTTCGGTGTTGCATGCGAGGCATTTCGGGGTGTCGGTCATGGAGCGGCTGTTATTTTCGATGCGTCGCTGTCTAGGGGGATAATAGCGCCATTCAGAGATATGCCCACCAACCACGCTGCTTACCCACGTCCCCGAGTCAAACGCCCCAACACAAAAGCCACCGGGTCGTCGTTGCGAGCGACAAGCTCGTCGTAGTGCGACCAGTCGCCCGAACGTTCGGCGAGAGCTAGTGCCGTGGGCGCGAACGGGCTGAGGCTCGCCTGTTGCGGAATGCGATCGGCCAAAACACGTAACGCGTCGCCCGGGCGTCCGAGGCGATCGAGCAATACGATCAACGTTTCGGTGGCGGCGAGGCCGGTTGTTTCGACATCGTTCTCGTCGGCCTGGGTGGTGAAATAGTCGACGGCTTCGTCGACGCGCTCGCCAAGCTGCGCGGCGAAGAACAATTCGTAGGCCTCGAAGCCACTCTCGAACGGCGTCGCCCGGGCGTACTGTAAATCGTCGGGCAAGTGCTTGCCGTAATGGGCGAGTTGCTTAGCCAATGCCACGAGCCGACGCTCCGACACAACGCGGGCCATTCGTACCGTGGCACCCAAATGCGACGTGTCGATGTGATAGGCTCCTCCCTCGAACAACCAATCGCGGCCCCCAAGCAGTTCTTCGATCGTCGCCTGCGACGGCGGTAATAGTCCTTCACGTTCAGCGACAATGCCACGCAGCGTCTCGCACAGGTCGGAGTGTAGTCGCCTGAGCAGCGCCGCCACACACGCCGTTAAGTCGCTTGGTGTGAGTGCGTGGGCGATGCCCTCGATCGTCGTCACCGCGTTGCAAACGCCCAGGTGGCCCAGCAACCAGCCGAAACCTCGTTCGACGTCGACTTGTTCGTAGAGAGCGACTTCGACGAGCTCGTCGATCGTTTCATCACGCGGCACGGCTTTCCCCAGTGCCCGGCGGAGGACTGGCTTCTCGCCCGCCGCGCGAAGATATTGCCACGATTCGCGATAACGGCCAGCGTCGAGCAACAGTTGCCCCACTTCGCGGCACGCCTGGGCGTATGCCTGTTCGAGCTCACCGCGTACTGGATCATCGAGTTCGTCGAGCGGCTGGCTCGTGTAGAGCGGGAGCCCTAGCCTTTCGCGGGCTTCGAGCAGCCGCGCCTCGAACAGTTCGTGCCACCGCCCGGCATTGGCCAGTTCGCGGGTTAGCGTCGCGATGAGATCGGTTTGTTCGTTTTGTTGCTGGAGTCGTTCGATCATGTATCTATTGTAGCGGAATTCGCCAAGAATTTCGGCGACCAACTTGAAGCATTAGGAAAGGATGGACAGGATGACAGGATTGGCCGGATCAACAGGATTGATAAGCCGTGTGTGCCAATAAAGCACTATCCCGTAAATCCTGCCAATCCTGTAATCCCGTCCAAGTTTTTTTCGCAGCCCCCAAGACTCCGGGCGAGTTACGCTACGGCGTCGCCGTTTTCAATCGCGTGGCCTAAGTAGCTGTTGCGCACCGCGCGAGATGAGCCGCTCGGCAACTCGCCGACCGACTTCGGCGGCTGCTGCGAGATTGGCGGTCGGCATCTTTTCGAGAAGTTGTTCGTCGATCCGCCGACTCCCCTCGTGATCGAGCACCACCGCTCGCAAGAGCAGTTGTTGGCCCGTGTAAGTTGCCAGCGCACCAACCGCTGCCAAACAGCCCCCTTCGACACCTGCGAGCAAAGTCCGTTCGGCCACAACGCAAGCGTGGGCGACTTGGTCGTTTAGTTGAATAAGTGCATCGCGTGTCACGGTATCGCCCGCGCGGCACTCTAGCCCCAGCGCTCCCTGTCCCGGGGCGGGCAGCAATTGACGATCGAGTTGCTCAGAGATTCGATCGGCGAGACCCAAGCGTGTGAGCCCGGCAACCGCCAGCACAATGGCGTCGAACTGCCCGTCGTCAAGCTTCCGGAGTCGGGTATCAACGTTGCCCCGAATTGGCTCGCATTGCCAACTTGGGTTCACCGAGCCGAGTTGTGCGACTCGGCGCAGGCTACCGGTGCCGATGCGCGCACCGGCCGGCAACTCGTCGAGCGATTGGTATGCATTCGACACGAAAGCGTCGAACGGTGTCTCGCGCGGCGGCACGGCGGCGACAGTGAGCCCAACAACCGGCGTCGTAGGCAGGTCTTTCAGACTATGCACAGCGAAGTCGACTTCGCCAGCAAGCAGCGCGTCTTGAATCGCCTTGGTAAAAACACCAATCGTGGGCATCGTTGAGAGATCGGGCGACTGATCGCGGTCGCCGACGGTGCTGATCTCGACGATCTCAATCGTGTGCCCAAGCGATCTGAGCCGCGCGGCGATGTGGTTGGCTTGCCACATCGCCAGCTTGCTGCCGCGAGTTCCCAGGCGAAGCGGCTTGTTGGTCACGGCTGCGTTTTCTCAAAGTAAAAATGAGCCACAGATCATCACGGATGAACACAGATAAATAAACACAGATAAATGAACACAGATAGAAATACCAATTCTGCGTCTATTCACTATTAGACTGTGTGCTGTGTCCCAAGTCGACCATTGATGGCTTCGCTCGTGTTGCTCCAGCGGACCTTATCTGTGTTCATCTGCGTTTATCTGCGGCTAATTCCGCGAAGGCTAAGCCGGGTCGGCCGCCGGCAATTCGCCCTCGCGTTTTTCCATCGCAATCGCCATTTGCTGAGGCGGTACGACGACGCCGCAACTGACAATGAACTGAATTGCTTGGTCGATGGTGATGTCGAGGTCGACTGTTTCGCTCTTGCGAACAGTTATCGTAAAGCCCGTGAACGGCATCGGCGAGGTGGGGATCAACACCGCCAGCACCGCTTCGTTGGCTGCCGCGCGGATGTCGAGCATGCTTTCGCTGGTCACAAACGCGACTGTCCAGATACCCTTACGCGGATATTCGACCGCGACGACACGGTTGAACTCGACCGAGGCTTCGTTGAACAGCACATCGGTCACTTGCTTAACCGACGAATAGACGTTTCGCACCAGCGGCAAGTTGGTGATGAGCTTCTCGAACTGTCCCCAGAACAGCCGACCGACTCCTGCCGCGAGGAACTTGCCCAGCAGGTAAAGTAAAATCACGAAAATCGCGAAAAACACCAAGTATTTGATCGCGACAAAAAACGTCCCGTACTGGCCTTTGAAATACCACTGCTGATCGAAATAGCGTTCATAGACTTCGACCGCGGTGGTCGGCATACGGGTGTTGCGCAAATTGGCGCGGACTTCATCACGCACCGATTTCGGAATGTAGAGTCCGTCTCCAGCGGCAACGAACACGTCGTCGTCATCGGCGGCAATCTCACCCGTGCTGGGAGGTTTTCCGTCGACCAATGACTCTTCGGGAAACTCATCGAGCTGACGAATGTCAGCTTGATAAGTGATCAAAAGATAATGGCTCGCATCTTCGAGCGGAACCAGAATGTAGTTGGCGACTGTGTTGCCCACCCACACAAAAATCGCAATCGTCAACAAAGGTGGCAACAACACCCCAAGCCCACGCAGCACGGCGCGGCGAAAGGGCCCTAGCGGCTGCTTGGGTGGCGGAGTGAGCGGCTCGTCGGGGGTTGCCATCGTAGGCAGTTCGGGCGGGGGTAGGTTGGGCGGACAGTGACGAAAGGACGCTTCGCAAAGAATGTTGTCATTCTTGCGGTTGTTGGGGTGGCGGCAAGCGACCAGTCGCCGTTTGACTGTTGGTGCGACTGGGTTTGGCCCGAATCCGTGGCCCCGGCGGTTAGCGTCCTTTCAACGTGCGCGCAACCACTGCAACAGTAATTTCGGCAGCACCGGCACGTTTCAACACTCGGGCCGCTTCGCTGCAAGTTGCACCGGTTGTGAGGACATCGTCGACCAGCAGAATGTGGGCCCCCAGCATCCGTTTCGGCAGCTTTGCAATAAACGCCCCGCGAACGTTGTTATGTCGTTCCGATTGCGGCAGCAAGGCCTGCCTTTGCGTGTGGCGATGCTTCACCAGCCACCGTCGCCTGCAGCGGACCCCCAAATGAGCGGCCAACCGGTCGGCCATCACCTCGGGCGAATTCGCAAGCCGCCACCATCGCCTCATCCAGTGCATCGGCACAGGCACCACTGCATCGATGCCGACGTATTTAATTCGGGGGCCAACTTCGTGCCACACACAATCGGCCAGCGATTGGGCGACCGCATCGTGGGCTGGGCCTTTCGCTTCGAGTATCAGTTGTTGCAAGAGTCCTTCGTACAGCCCGGCCGCTATCACGCGGTCGAAGTGATACTTCTCGCCCCGGCACTGTGGACAGGGGAGCTCGGTGTCCCAACCAATCGGCACCGGCACTCCGCACCTCCAACAGCCGACTTCGTCGAACAGCGACAACTCGCCGCGGCAAGTATGACAAAATGAGGTGGCCGCCAGCGGATCGATCGGCACGCCACAGGCGATGCAACCCGGCGGGTAAACCAAATCGAGCGCCGCCCGCCGCCATTCTGTAAGTGATTCGCGTAGTTTCATGCCGCAGGTTCAGCATCGTACTCGTAACTCACGACCAATTCTACCCATCCGTGTGCGGCGATGCACGGATCATTGGCGAAAATTAATACTTGCATACCCCTTCTTGAAGGGGTGCCCTTGCCACATCGCACCAACAGAGTAGCAATGCGAGCGATCAGCGCTCAGCTTTCAGCCAGACAAAATAGCTTTGCAAAAGCATTCCGCGGCGAAGTCGCGTCTTTTGCTGACAGCTAACCGCTGAAAGCTTGCCGGCATCCCCACCCTGCTCGCGCGATGAGCGCGTGGCACCCATGCTAGCAATCGCGTTGCCGTTGACCGGTGCGACACACGTCGCCTAACGTCCCTGGCCCCCTGCCCCCGGTCCCCAACCTCCCCACCCATGTTCATCCTCGATCGCTACCTGCTCAGACAATTCGCGATGAATTTCGTGATCTGTTTCGTCAGTTTGACGGGGCTTTATATCGTCATCGATGCGTTCCAAAACATCGACGACTTTGTCGACTATCAGCGAACCAATGGCGATCTCGCAATGGCGCTTGCGACTCACTATGCCTATAAGTCGCTTTCGTTCTTCGATTTGACTAGTGGCAATCTTTGTCTCACCGCAGCGATGTTCACGATCACTTGGTTTCAGCGACACAACGAAATGACCGCCCTGATGGCCGCCGGCATATCGCGGTGGCGGGTGATGATTCCGATTCTTGGGGTCGCCGTAATAATCAGCATTGTTGCGGCCGCGAATCGCGAATTGGTGATGCCACAGCTTCGCAACGAGCTGTCGGCAAACGCCAAAGACCTCGCAGGAAACAATCCATTGCCCGTGGCGTCGCGGTACGATAGCGACACCAACATCTTGCTCGACGGACGCGAAGCGGTCGCGGCGACGCGGCAGATTCTTGACCCTAGTTTCGGGCTTCCAAACTCGCTGTCGGCCTACGGGCGGCAATTGGTTGCCGACACGGCCGAGTTTCTGCCGCCCGAAGCTGGTCGACCTGGCGGCTATTTGTTGCGAGGTGTTTCGTTACCGACCAATTTGGCCGCCAAGAAGTCACTCTCGGATGGCGAATCACGCATCGTTTACTTTCCTGGTGACACAGCCGGGCTCGCCGCAGACGAGGTGTTTGTAGCCAGCCGAGTTTCGCCCGACCTTTTATTGGGGGGAGCCGACTGGTATAAGTTCGCCTCGACCGGCCAACTAGTCTCGGAGCTTCGCAGCCCCAGCATCGACACCGGCAGCAGCGTTCGCGTGTCGCTCCACCGGCGATTGTTGCAGCCATTCATGGATGTCACGCTGCTGATGCTCGGATTACCTTTGGTCGTCGCACGCGGCAATCGCAACCCATTTGTGGCGATCGGCGTGTGCGTCGCAGTGGTTTCGGCCTATTTCCTCGTGACGCTCGGTTGCCAGTCGCTGGGCATCTCGGGTTGGCTCAAACCGTCGCTGGCAAGTTGGTTGCCGCTGATTCTGTTCGTTCCAATTGCTGCGGCACTGACCGACATGATGCGCCGCTAGCGGCCTAGCTCTCGCATGGCACTCAGTTTGCTGAAGTCGCAAACATGAGTACAACAACCGCTATGGCCGACGAAGCACAAAGCGACGATTCAAATACCGACGACCCCGAAAACCTGACCGAGTTCGTCGACCATTTGGCCGACGAAACCGAGGGCGAGAAGGTCACGCTCGGCGAGTTGCTCGACACGATCAGCCACCGCTCGTACGGCCCGCTGCTGTTGCTGCCGGCGTTGCTGGCCGCCGCCCCCCCCATTGGCGGCATTCCGGGAATGTCAATTCTCACCGGCGTGGTTATCTTTCTGATTGCCGGTCAGATGCTGCTAGGATTCGAACACCCTTGGCTTCCCAAACGACTACTCAACTTCGAGTTCAAACGTGATCGGCTGACGTCGTTTCAAGAAAAATCAAAGGGATGGCTCCGCTGGCTCGATAAGCCGCTGTCGAAACGGTGGACGCCTCTCACCGAGCCACCCTGGGTGCGACTCATCGCATTGGTCTGCGTCCTGCTTGCCCCACTGTTCGTTCCACTTGCGCTGCTGCCATTCGCCGTGGCGATACCGAGTGGTGCGATTTGCGTATTGGCGATCGGACTCATGGCACGCGACGGAGTTGTGGTCGCCATTGGCCTCGCGCTGGCACTCGTCTCGGTAGCGACGGTGGTGGTGTTCTGGCCAGGCGAGATGTTGTCGGGGTGGATGTAGGCAACGCAACTTGCCTGAGGTACGAGCTTTATAAATCACTCCCGCCTGGATCGCCAATCTTCCGCACATATTCGGCCAGCACCGCTTGAAGGTCGAGAACGTCTTGCCACTGTTCCATGCTGATCGACACCTCGCGTTCGTCTTCGCTAAGGCGGGCGTGTTCGGCCAGCGTGTGGGCGCGTAGGTGAAGGTACTCGATGAGTTCCGAAACCTGTGCGGCCTGTCCCGGCGAAAGGCCTTCGGGCAACTCGGGGACGCTCGGGATGTGAAGCGTGCTGCGGAGATTTCCCGATTCGGTCCAGCTCAAGTCATCGGCCGTGGCGAGGGCGTGTTTAGCGAGGCTGCTCGATTCGAGTTCGTCTTTGGGAATCGATCCGGTCGAGCGCAGGTCGTCGAGTCGGGCCGCGATTTGTTCGCGAGTGCCGTACAGCAATTGGCTGCGGCCAACACCGATCACGTCGCCGTAGCGAAGGATTCGCAACTGCGTTTGTTGTCCGTTGACGCGTGTGCCGTTGGTGCTTTCGAGATCGGTCAGCACGAGGCGGTCTTGGTCGACCTGAATCTTGATATGGAACCGGCTAATTCGCTCGTCGTTGAGCTGGACGGCGTTCCCCTCTTCGCGGCCGATGGTGATCGGCGTTTCGAGGTCTTCGTAGACCTTGCCGCGATCAGCACCGTCGATGACGCGAAGAGTAACGTGGGCCATGGGGAGTCGAAGATCGAAATGTTGACGACGTATAGACTTATAGACGTATACCCGTCGCGTGGAACGCAACGAGTACTCTGGAGCGCCTCCTACCTACATTCTAGCTTGCCGCCGCTTTGTTGTCTTTGCTTGTTGTTACATTCTGGGGCAACAACGGAAAATTAGTGCCGAAAATGCCGACGACCAGTGAAAATCATCGGCAATTGGTGCTTGTCGCACGCCGCAATCACCTCTTTGTCCCGCATCGAGCCCCCCGGTTGAATCACAGCCGCGACGCCACATTTTGCCGCGTGCTCGATCGAATCGTCGAACGGAAAGAATGCATCAGAGGCGAGCACCGCCCCCTGCGAACGCTCGCCCGCTTTGCGAAGGGCGATCTCGACCGAGTCAACGCGGCTCATCTGACCCGCGCCGACACCAACGACCATGCCATCGCGGACCAGCACAATCGCGTTGCTTTTGACGTGACGACAGACGGCCCAGGCAAGCGCGAGATCGCTCGCCAATTGATCGCTCGGCTTGGCGTCGGTCACCGTCTGCCAGGTCGACGGTTCGTCGGGCAAGTCGTCTTGCTGCTGGACCAATGCGCCGCCGTCGATGGC
>JBGSWC010000365.1:0-3618 GCA_041752635.1 Pirellulales bacterium
AAAGGCGTTGGCCGCGTACTCAAGCTGCGAGCCGGCGAGGTCGTCGACAAACAGCCGCGCTTGGGCCGCTTCGCCGGCGTCGATCATCGCGAGTTGCGAGCCAACCTCCATCAGCACATCCCGTTTGAATGAAAACAGAAAGAACCCATCGAGTCGCCGCGTCCAAAGATCAAACAAACTGTTGGTCGGCGCGCAACCATCGGCGTCGAGCCCGCCACGCGGACGACCGAGCAACGCTTCGAACAGCGCCGGTTTCGGCCAAAAACCGATGTAGCCACGAATCGCTTCGGCAAGACTCGTCGCCAGTTGAATTCCGCCGCCGCGAATACCGAGTGGGATCGGCGAGTTACGCAATCCAGCAAAAACATGGATCGGTTGTCCCTGATTGAGAGGATCGTCGAGCAGCACTTCGAGCGCGACCACATCGCCCAAAATCGGCGCGACGCGTCGCGTTGTCGGACCCGCGAGTTTCTTGGCGATGTTGGCGACTTGAGTTTGCTCGTAGTCACCTACCCGCACACGCATCCTGACATGTTCGAGTTGGTCTCCCTCGCGGCGACTGCGGTCGATTTCGACTGTTACCGGCGGCAGCTTGCCCGCCTCGGTGGCGATTGTCTGCAAGTACTCGGCATAACGACGGGCCTCGCTGGCGCTCATTTGCCGAGCCGGCATGTCATCGATCGGCACCAATCGACCCGGCGTGCCTCGTAAAGAATCGCGTAGCGGTCCCTCGTCGATCACCAATTCGCTGCCATCGGGGCGCGTGCCAAATCCAGCGGGCAGATAACGGGCTTCGACAAGATCGGCGATCGACTCGGCTGGCACCTGTTCTTGCCGCGCGGCGTGGCCAGCGATTTTAATCGCGTCGGCTTCGGCCAGAAATCGCTGGCGGCGTTCGAATTCAACACGTACGGCAGGGCTGGCGATGTGTTCCCAAAACGCCCTGGAAACGTAGGCAAAGACGGTCCCATTCTGTTTGCCCGGAATCACTGCGCGGGCCGCCTGAAAGTCTTCGACCTGGGCTAGCGAACGCCTTGATTCGCCCGCCTGCAAGAACCGCTCGGCTAGCGCTCGCGAAGTCGTCACCAAGTGAAAATTATCGCGCTGCGCGTAGTACGAACAAAGCTCGCGGCCCGGCGTGTGGAAGTACGACACTTTCTTGCCCGCGAGTTCAACCGTATCCTGCTTTACACCGTCGTACAGCCCAGCCGCCGTGCGGCGTTGGCCATTCAGGCTATTGGAGAGCAAAAAGTTGTTGCGCGCCTCGAACAAAATGCCAAACGCGGCGCCGTCGCGAAGGTAGGGATCAAGACCGACGAAGGCCACATCGCTGATGACTGTCGGGCCGAGCACCTTCGAGAGTTTTGACTCGGAGAGTCCGAGTTGGTCTTGCACGATATCGCCCGAAGCTCGCTTGATGCTTCGCAGTGCAATGAGATTGGTGAGATCGCCTTGCGAGCGGTCGAGAAAGTCTTTGGTCCAACTATAATTCTCGAAGCTGCCAAAGCGAATGTAAAAACACTCGGCCGGAACGACAGTCGCGAGCGATTCGATTCCTTCGGGGACTTCCGCCAAGGCAGAAATCGGTTCGGGAAGTTGCTCGATCGGCTGCAGATTGCCGTCGTTTGTGTCCCCCTCGTTCAAGTCCCATTGGCCGAGCATCATGTCGCGGAGCACACTCGCGCGATACGATTCGTCGCCGATGGTCTTGCCGAGCCAGGTACCCCCCTTCTGTTGATCGCGAAGCAAGAAGCCTTCGAGTCGAGGCATTTCGACCCCCAGCCTCTGGCTCCACAAAGTAGTGAGATAGGTCTGTACGCCGACAGGGTACTCGGCGTCGCCGTGCACCCGTCCATAAAACTCGGCATAGGCTTTCCACCATTCTTCGAATAACTTTCGATGCCGACGCGAATCAAATTGTGGCTGCACAACGAAGCGTTCGGCGTCGGGCGTGAAGGCGGTGACCTCAAACGGTTCGTTGGGCAGAAAAAGAAAGTAATAGGTAAGCCGCCGGGGCGATTCGATGCCCAGCAGCCCTTGCAGCAACTTGCGGGCTTTCCCATCGGCCTGCACAACCGGATACAACACACCCGCATCGGGAGCCGTGAGTGTGAAGCGATCGTCCCCCATCGGCGATTCCGACGAACCGGGAGCAATATCGAGCGTGACCTTCGCGACACCGAAACCATCGGCTGCGTAGGCTTCGACTTGGGGCTCGGCTTGGGTCGATTGCGAAGAGCCAATTAGCACCAAGATCATCAGCAAATGGACGAACAGCAAGGGAGATCGCAAAGACATATTCATTCCGGCGGCGGTTGTGGCGAGCGGATCGATTACCGCTTATGCTACTCCTACTGGCCGCTAGAGGCAAAGCGACAACAATTCGACGCCAAGGCGCGAAGTCGCCGAGAATCGCAAAGAAAAGAAGTGAATTTGGAGTTCCCTTGCGAGTCGCCGAGATACGAGTCACCTAGGTATTGGATAGCGTCTTTGCGTCTTTGCGTCGAAAAAACACACGCCCCCACTCAATCATCGTAAGCTATGCAGCTACTCCCAAGATTTTCGCTTCGCACCCTGTTCATCGCCGCCATTGGGGCGTCGCTACTTGGGTTGATGCTCCGTCAGGCGGTGCTGGGGGCCGAGTGGGCGCTGGCGATTGCCGTGGCGTTGGCAAGTTTGGTGCTCGTTTTTGTCTCGCATGTATTGCTATTTGGGTTGGTTCGCTTGTTTGGCGCGCTCGGTGGCGTGCATCCCGACCCACCTGCCGCGCCGGTTCGTGTCAACAAAATCCGACGAGCCGAGTCCTAGTCGTCATGCCGAAAAGCCACAGCACATTGCTATTCGCCCGCGTCGCGATCGGCCTGCTACTATTGGTTGGTCTCGCCGATCGATCGCTCGCGCAGCCGCCGAATACGGCACCACCGGGTTGGGCGGCACCCACCGCTTCGACGATCTTCACGTTGCCAAGCACGGGCAAGCCAAAGAACCGTGCCGGCATAAGTCTGCGGGCCGATCTTGAGGGGGAGCCGGAGTCGTATGGCTATCACAAGATCGCAATAATCGCGACGACGACCAAGCCAGTAAAGTCCGACACCGAAATCGTCGTCCTGTTATGCGTACATTACTACGGTGCCAATTCCGATCTCACGATCAAGGAGATCGGCATCATTCCCGCCGGCGGGACAAGCACGACGATTGATGTCCGCTTCCCGTCGCTGGTCGAATTCTACAGCATCGAATTAGAGACGCGAGTCGACTCGATTGTGGTGCCCGAACTGGGTGGTTGGGGCGGATTGGGGAATAGGGGGAATTCGCAGCAGGGGTCGCTGCGGATGTTCTACGTTGGCAAGCCGGTGCCGGTGAGCGGTCGGACTGTGCAAAGCTATTGGAATCTCAATAATTTCTCGTTGACCTACGAGCCTGGCGTACTCTCGACCAATTGGCTCGATCTGACTCGCTATGACATCGTGGGCTGCGAGCAACGCGACATTGCTAAGATCGCAAAACAGCCCGATCAGCTTCGTGCGCTCCGCACTTGGATAGCGAACGGTGGCTCGCTGTGGGTCAATCAAGTGGGCGACGACTTTGGTGGGCTCGCCGAGATCAACAGCCTGCTTG
>JBGSWC010000366.1:0-15298 GCA_041752635.1 Pirellulales bacterium
TCGCGAGTGGTCCGCCCGAGGCGCTCGACAGTCGGGGCGGGGCCACATCGATCTCGACCGGCGCGACGCCATCGCTCGGTATCTTGCTTTGATAGCGAACGTCGGGCGCCTGGTTCAAGATGATGCTCACTTGTTGGCCGCCTCTCACGAACTCGATGTCGTCCTGGGCAATCACAAGCCTCGCCTCAAACGAATCGGGATCGGCAATCCAGCAGAACCTTGTCGTATCGCCCCCCGCCGATTGTTTGTCGAGCCACGCGCCGATGTTTTCGGGATCGAGCGGTGTACCGTTCCATGTTTTGAGGTCGACTTCGTCGCGTTGAGGACTGGTCACGACATCGGGTGGCACAATCACGCCCGAGCGCGGAGCGCGGAGCGTGAGCAATTCAAGGTCCTCGCTGAGCTGACTAAGCCGCTTCTCGTTGCTGGCGATCGTCGACATGACTTGCTCGATGCGCCCGCGGGCATCGGCGGCGGCGTCTTCGTCGTCGCTGTAGGTAAGCTGCCTGAGCCCGGCGAGCCGCTGATTGGCGACGTCGATCTCTACTTTGGTTTGGGTCATCTTGCGTTCCAAGTCTTCGCTGCGAAGCTTTGCGAGCAATTGATCTTCAGCAACGATGGCTCCCGCTTTGATGCCTTCGCCGAGCGATTCGAGACGTCCCGGTACGCGGATGTAAACGCTCTCGGCGTTGCGTGGCTGAACCACGAGGTGTGCGAAAACATAAGCCGGTAGCGGAATCATGCCGACGCCGACAATCGCCGCGATCACCAAACATGCTGTGGCCGCCAGTCTCACGCGTTTCACTTTGCCGAGTCTCCCTGGAACCTTAAAGTACTTAAATAATTTGACGAGTGGTTGCACGATCAAGCCATAGCCGGCCGCGAGGGCGATTGCTTGTCCCAGCACTTTGAGCCCGTAGGGCTCGAAGATCGAATTCAAGAAATACAGAATCGACAGCACCACCACCCAGCGATAGATGGCCGCAGCGACCGAGTAGAACGCAAACAGTCCTTGATGTCGCTTCGGCAGAAACGGGTCGTCTTGGGGTTCGATACCAAGACACCACCAACCCAGCTTACGGCTCAGAATAGACGATGCTTTCTGGCGAAGGTTGGGGATTTCGAGAATATCGCTGAGGATATAGTAGCCATCGTACTTGAGCAGTGGGTTGGCGTTAAACAAAATCGTGCTAACGCTGCTAACGAACATGATGTTGAGGCAAACTTGGTTGAGCAACGTGTCGTCGTCGGTAAACCACCAGATGAAGGTGCAAATTGACGCGAGCACGATTTCGACGTACATGCCCGCCGCACCGATGGCTGCGCGATGCCACCGATTGGGCAACATCCAACTATCCGAGACGTTGCAATACAAACAGGGTGTCAGCACCAGCAGCATGACGCCCATTTCGTGACATTCGCCGCCGAAGTGTTTGCAAGCAAGCCCGTGGCCAAATTCATGGAGTATTTTGGTGCCACCGAGCACAGCGCCGAGCAGTAGCCACATCTCCCAGCTTCGCCCGCTGAAGAACGCCTCGAACGAGGGCAATTTTGACTGAAAGACATCGAATTGAACGAGAATCAGCGCAACTGCCGAGAGCGCGAGCGTCAGGCACAAAATGGTACATGTCTTCGAAAAAAACCAACCGCAATAGCCATGTAGCCAGGTAAGCAGGCGGTCGGGGTCGACTCCTTTAAAGCGAATCGAGAGTACATTGCTGATGGCTCCCACGAACTGCTTGTGTCGCTTTTCGTCGCCTAGCTTCTTGAGCTGGACACCTTGTCCGGGCGAGTCGGTAATGACCAGCCCGCTGCGGTGCAACATGCCGATGAACTGCAATAACTCTTCGGGGCGAATTGTTTGCGGCGGGAATTCGCTCTCGAACTGTTCGACAATCTCTTCGAGACTCGACTGTCCATCGAGCATTTGCAGAATCGCAAATTCTTCTTCTTCGAAGCGATAATACTGAAGGCCGACCGGGTCTTTCACAACCCAATAAGCACGCCCCTGGTACCGCTGACGCCGTGCGGCCAGATCGGGCCGCACCCGCACCCGCAGGGGCCGCGACGAACTGCTGACCAAACTATCGGCAAGGCTTGCCACGGCTTTGATGTATCTCGCGGAGGTGGGCCGGAATCAGCCCGCGTTCTTTTGGTAGATGGCGTGCGATTCTGGCATTGCGTTATCGTCTGGTGCGCCTGCCCGATTTGTGGCTGACGCCTCAACTGGCCAACTATTTATTCATTCGCACGGCGGCGGCTGACGTTTACGGCGGGGCGGTCGAGGTGGATTTGCATGGTCGCTTGCAGGCCGGGCAAAATCAGCCAGTGGCCATCGACTTGGCGGTTAGGGATTTCGGCTCGCACCATGTAGCGAGCCCGGTCACTTTGTTTGACTTGCTGTTCAACGAGCACTACTCGGCCGGTGGCTTGGGCCTGTTGTCCGCGGCCGATTTCAAAGGTGATCGTCACCTCACGTCCGTCGACCTGTCGCGGATCGAATTGAGCGAGATCGAGATAGCCGTCGACTTTCAAAATGTCGTAGCGAACAAGTTCAAGAATCGGATCGCCTGGACTAACCCATTCGGCTTCGTTGGTGACGATGCGACGCACCTCGCCATCGAAAGGCGCGCGGACGATTCGCTTTTCGATCGCCATATCGGCCGCTTTCACTTTGGCTTGCTGTACAAGTGCGTCGTATTTGGCCAGTTCGCGGTCTTTGATCGCCTTGTCGATCGCCAATTTCGAGGCCTCCCAGTCGAGCTTTGCCTTGCGAACTTCGGACTCCGGTACGACACCCTTGATGCGGCCATTCTTGAGTTCGAGCTTGTCGTCGTACTCGGCCTTCGCCACCTCGGCCTTCGCGCGCGCGTAGCGTTCGTCGATGTCGTCTTTGTAGCGCGCCACCGCCGCATTGAATTCCTGTGTTACAACAGTTTTTTCGACTTGCACCTCACGGTCGTCGATGCGGGCGATCTCGTCTCCCTTGGCGACGCGGGCACCCTCTTTGACGCCGAGAAAGAGCAGCACGCCCGGCTCAGGTGCCGGAAGCTCAATCTCGTCGACGAACTTGACGGCGCACTTTTCGATCACCGGTTCGCTGCTGGTGCTTTCGAGCTGCGCATGGGCGAAGGCAGGCAAAGTTGAGGCGATGAGTAAGATAAATAGTCGCATGAGTGGGGCATCCTTCGTAGGACGGGACCCTGGCCCCATCCAAACTATAAAACAAGAACGGGCCGGAGACCCGTTCTACGATTAGAACCACGGGAATATCAGTTTCGCTTGAATAAAGTCGATCAGATCGTGCAGCAGCACATAGCCGGCCGGTTCAGTACCACAAAACACCTTGACGGTCGCTTCGCCGCCGACCTTGGGGTCGCCACCGAGCAGTTCGCGTAACCGCTTCAATTCGCCGTCGGCGAAGCGGACATCGAGCTTTACCGTGTTGCCATCTTCGCCTCGCGCCTGGGCGGCGTTGTCGATGGTATCGACGGTGCCGGTGAACTGCACATCGGGATTCGTTGCCAGAAAGAACTTCACCGTGAGCGGTTCGCCTTCAGCGTTGGCTTCGCTCCAAGCCCGACCGACGTGCCGCATTTGTTTTTCGGGCATCAGCACTTCGAGATGCCATTCGCCCGAAGGGTCGGCGACTTCGAGCAGCGAATTGCCTTCTTGGACGGGGCGGCCGTTGAGCTGTTCGATCTGGTTCTTCCAGGTGATGACAATACCGTCGATGGGGCTGTCGATCACCAACAGCTTTTTCATTTGTTCAACTTTTTCGATCTCGGTCTCAATACCCGCTAGCTTCACGCGCAATTCCGAAGCCCGAGCCGAGAGTTGTGCTTCTTCGACGTTGGAGAGTTCAGGCGTTTCGACCAATTGTCGTTCGACACTTCGCAGCTCCGAGTTCGTTTCGTTGAGCGTACTGATGAGCGCCTCAAAGTCTTTTTCGAGGGGGAGACTGCGTTGTTTGATCAGCGGATCGCCTTTTTTGACCGGAGAATTGTGCTGAACGAACACCTGATCGACTTCGCCCGGCATGTGAGCAAAGATGTGCCTTAGGTCTTCGGGCTTGAGCCGACCCTTGCCTTGCAAGTTAAAGTCCCACTGCCAAAACAAACCGGCCCACACGAGTGCTGCCGCTGCCACGAGGGCTGCCACCGTTTTCGGCAGCGTGCGACCACGAAACAGCGAGGTTGCTTTGCCGAGCGTTTTCCAGACCGGCATCAGGAACAGGCTATTGTGTTCGAGTGCATTCGCGATGGCCGTGGCACTATGGTTCTGGACGACCGCGACCCGTTGGCGGTAGCCCTCGCTCGGTGTCGTGTCGACCATCTGTTCGACGATCAGCGCGCCGATTACCTTTTTGCGATTTGGCTTGTTCGCGGCCGGACCTTCGTCGACCTGCTCAGGCGGAAACAGTGGCAAGATGGCCATCTGCTTGGTATTCGACTCATCGACATAGGCGTCGATCGCCTTTTCGACCTGCGGCGCGAGGTCGGTGGCATCGCCCGTATACCAGACTTCGTCGCCCGTCTTGCAAACCGCTTTGGCGAGTCGACGGAGCAGCGTGATGACGTTGGCCCGTTTGTCGAAAGTGTCTTGTCCACTGACGGCTTCGATCGTAACGCGACTTCCATACATGATGGCGACGCTCACACGGTCGCAACCAATGAGCCGACGTCCTTCGTTAGCGATTGTGTAGGCGGCGGCCCGTGTATCGAGCGTTTCGTGTGCCGTGCGGGTGAACGATTCGAGTTGTTCCCACAGCGATTGTTTTTCTGTGAGGTGTGCCAGTCGGCGCGAGCGGAGGAAATCGCCGGCGAGTTCACACGTTTGTAGCAAGAACCGCTTGTAGCCCGCCTGCGTTGCGGATCGAGCACCGGGGCGCTGGAAGACTTCGACGATGGCCTGGGGGCCTTGGTCGTTGGCGACGGTTGCCAGCACGAGCAAAAAGTCGGTGGTGTTCGCCGGAGCGTGTTCGATGTTGACTTCACTGCCGCCGTAGCCCGAATGAGGTGGCACAATGGCCCCTTCGGGCGACTGCAACACCCGTTGCAGTAATCGGCCGTGCTTTTCTTGACCGAGGGGGTCTTCTAAGAGCCCCGTCTGTCGCAAGTTGATTTGGTAGATCAGTTGGAGTGCGCCGCCACCGATGCCCCAAACGGCACCACCCGAAGCGGCGAGGGCCGAAACAACTTTGCCGAGAAACTCTTCGTAGAATTGCTCGACAGTTGCGTCAGAACGCGACAAATCGGCGATCTGTTGAACGATGGCCTGGATCTCGCGTTTTGCGCGGCTAATTTCATCAGGGTCCACCGTCGAGGTGGCCTGGGGAGAAGAGGGCGTATTGCTGTATTCGCTGGTGCTCACAATTAGCTAAGTGTACCGTAGAGTTCGCAAGAAAAGGTCAACTAATTGTTGCCCGTAGGCATCTCGAACTAGTCAGAAATCGTCGATTATGTCAGTTTTCGCAAGCCCAGTAGGCCGATTCCGCCGGTGCCGACCGTTGTGACCCGATGCGTTCGATTCGTCATAACTGTCGAAATCACTAGACTTTGTGTCAGTAAAGGTGGTAAACTTAACCGATCTCGGGCCCCACGTTTAAGGCCATCGAGTCGGTTTTCGTTGAATCCAGGGGAGTGTTGCTAGCTCAGGCGATCTATATTTTATGGCAAAGGAAAAAGAAGAGGCACTCGAAGTCGAGGGTGTCGTCACTCAGGCATTGGCCAATACGCGTTTTCGCGTCGAAATCGAAGGGGGACACATCGTCATGGCCCATGTGGCCGGACGTATGCGCAAGAACTTCATTCGTATTGTGCCCGGCGATAAAGTACGCGTCGAATTGACGCCCTATGATTTGACGAAGGGCCGCATTACTTACCGCGAGCGGTAAAAAACAGGCCCCGTAAAAATTTCTCCGCATAATTTCCCTAAGTCCGCAAACCGCGACCGTTGTTCGCGGGTATACTCCCTAGACATCGCAGTTGTCTCAGGCTGCGCGTCTCAAGCCAACGGTATTCACAACTCGAGGCGTAAACGAGCGAAAAAATGGGGCGCCGGTCGTCCCTCGCTTATGCTTCGGGTTGCGATCACTTGAATCCCTGTCATTACGTAACTTTGGAGAACTTGATCGTGCTAATCCCATCGCTTCGTGCTCGCACTGCGGGCATTGCGTTGACCATGGCGGCTTTGGTCGCCCTTTCCGCCCCGGCTGCACAGGCTCAATCCGACGCCCCGAAGTCGGTCGCCGTCGTCGCCATCCAAAAGTACAGCGGCCTGATCGGTGACATCGACTTCCTGGGCGAACTCGGTGGCCAAGTGAAGTCGGGCCAGCAACTCGAAAATCTGCTGAAGCTGTTTACCCAAGGCCAGGGACTCAATGGTCTCGATAAGGAAACCGCTTGGGGTGCCGTGGTACAGACCAATGGCTTCGACTTTGCTCCGATTATTTGCTTGCCTGTGACCGACCTCGACGCGCTGATGACGACCGTCCAGAACGCCGGTGTAAACGTCAGCGACGCCGGCGATGGGATACAAGAAATTGAGATGCCACAGCAGAGCATCTATGTAAAAGATGGCGGCAAGTGGGCCTTTGTGAGCAACAATGTCGAAATGCTCGGTTCGGCTCCCGCCGACCCTGCGAAAATGTTCGGCGACTTGACCGGTGATTACGACGTTGCCGTCAAGGTAATGGTGCAGAACGTGCCCGAGATGTACCGCCAAATCGCCGTTACCCAGTTGAAGCAGGGGATGGAAGATGGCCTGGAGCGCGACCCCGACGAAACCGACGAAGGTTTTCAGTTGCGTAAGCAAATCGCCACGCAGCAAGTCGAACAACTCGTGCAGCTCATCAACGAATCCGACGAAGTCATGCTCGGCTGGACGGTCGACGAAGCCGAAGGCGGCACCTCGCTCGATGTGGTCTACACAATGGTGCCTGGTTCGGAACTGGCCCGTATGAGCAAGACGTCGGGCGATGCGACGAGCCGGTTTACCGGCTTCGTGAAGGGCGACCCGGCGATGTCGATGTTGTTGGCTCAAAAACAAAACCCCGAGGCGATGGCGGCCCAACGCGACCAGTTCGAGCAGATGATGAATCAGGCTCGCGTGCAACTCAATAAAGAAATCGAAGACTCCGACGATGTGCCTAATGAAGAGGCTCGTGAAGTGCTGAAGGAAGTCGCGGGCGATATTCTCGACGCTCTTGAGGCCACGTTGTTGGCGGGCAAGATCGACGCTGCGATGAGTGTGAACATCGACCCCGATGCCTTCACAATGGTCGCTGGTGTCCATGTGCTGGAAACGGCCAAGATTGAAACTTCGCTCAAGAAGCTCGCTGCGCTCGTCGAAAGCGAGCCCGACGCGCCGACGTTCGATTTCGATGCCGAAACTTATCAAGGGGTTCGTTTGCATCACATCACGGTTCCGGTCCCGGCCGATGAGGAAGGTCCGCGACGTTTGTTCGGTGATTCGCTTGAAGTGACGATTGGTGCCGACGACAAAAGCCTTTACTTGGCCGCTGGTCGCGATCAGCTCGAAGCGTTGAAGTCGGCGATTGACGACTCGGCCAGTGCCGGCGAAGCCAGCGTCAAGCCGTTTGAAATGGTGATGTCGGTTGAAGCCTTCATGAAGGTCGGGGCCGCATTTGCCGAAGGCCCTCAGCAACCGATTATCGAAATGATGGCCGAGAAGCTTTCGCTCAACTCCGAGAACGCGACCCACCTTCGTGTCACCGGCGCCGAAATTGAGAACGGGGTGAAATACCGCATCGAAGTGGAAGCGGGTGTACTCGAAGCCGTTGGTGCCGCGGGCCAACAAGCCCGGCAAGCCGGTGCGGGAGCCGATTTCTAATCGACGGCTTTCGATTGATGTAGCTCTCCGGCGGCGCGTGGTCTCGATCACGCGCCGCCGTTTTGTTTGTAACGCGAAAACACAAGTTGATATAGCGGTCTAATCCAGGGAACGCAGACGGACGCGGATGAAATTAGTTGATAATTGATGGACCGGACGCTGCGAAGCACCCACCACCCGTTGCTGGCAGTGAACCGTAACTGAACTTCGTGCGAATGATAACGATTTGACAGCATTCGCGTTTCTTTGCGAGTATCGGCGGTTCCCTAGATGTTTGCTCGTGATATGCTTCTCGTATCACTCGGTTCTCTAAATACCATAACCATAACTAATCGTCGCATGCTCCCCTCGATCCTTACCCACGTCGCCGATCATTCACTGCTCGAACTCGCCGGGCAATATCGAACGCCATTTTACGTCTACGATGCCGCCATCATGGTCGAGCGAATCCGCGATCTCGCTCCGTTCGATGTCGTTCGCTTTGCACAAAAAGCCTGCTCGAATCTATCGGTGCTCGACCTCTGCCGACGACACGGCGTGGTGGTCGATGCCGTCAGCGCGGGCGAAATCCATCGTGCGCTCTTGGCGGGCTACAAGCCTAGCGGCGGGGCACATCCGCCAATCGTTTACACGGCCGACATTTTCGACCGAGAGTCGCTCGCCGCGGTGATCGTCCACGACCTGCCCGTCAACTGTGGCTCGCCCGATATGATCTCGCAGTATGGCGAACGTTGCCCAGGCCGGGGTATCACGCTACGCATCAATCCAGGATTCGGTCACGGGCATAGCCAAAAAACCAACACGGGTGGCCAACAGTCAAAGCACGGCATCTGGCACACGCAGCTCGACGAGTGCAAACAGCGAGCTGCTCAGTACGACCTTCGCATCACGGGCCTGCACATGCACATTGGCTCGGGGACCGACCTCGAACACTTGAGCCAAGTCTGTGGCGCAATGGAACAGGCGTGCCGCACGATTGGTCCCTCGATCGATACAATCTCGGCCGGTGGTGGGCTCCCGACCCCTTACCGGGGCGACGAAGCTCGGGTTGATATAGCAGGCTACTACGAGCTTTGGAACCGCACACGCGAGCGACTCGCCAGCGAGTTCGGTCACGCCGTTTCGCTCGAAATCGAGCCGGGCCGCTACCTCACGGCCGAGAGCGGATATCTGGTGACCGAAGTCCGCGCGACCAAGCGAATGGGCGAGAACAACTTTGTATTGGTCGATGCAGGTTTTAACAACCTCGCGCGACCGATCATGTATGGCAGCTATCACCCAATGGCGCTTTGTCCCGCCGATGGCGAAGGGAATCGGGCGACCAGTTCGGTTGTTGTCGGAGGCCCGCTGTGCGAGTCGGGCGACATCTTCACTCAAGAAGAAGGGGGCTTCGTCGCCCATCGCGACTTGCCGATGGCCGAAGTGGGCGACCTGCTGGTCATCGGTTGCGCTGGTGCTTATGGCTTTGTCATGGCAAGCAACTACAACAGCAAACCGCTGGTCGCTGAGGTGTTGATCGAAGATGGCACAGCCAAACTCGTTCGCAAGCGGCAGACAGTCGACGATATTGTGCGAGGTGAGGTGGTCCCTTCAGTCTAGCGCGAAACCTGCTGGCGAAGACGAAGGACGAACCACAGAGATCGCCGCGAGAGGAACACTAATGCTCGCTAATCTGCGCTAACGTTCGACGCAGACTCGAAACGACGACTAGTTCGTAAAACTGGCTTACCGCAATTAGTGTATTGGCTTCCGAGTACGAATCCAGAATCAACTCGTATCTGTGCCTATCTATCCGTAAATATCAGTGTCGATTGGTGTTCCTGCAGACTTCTCTGCGCTCTTCGTGCACTCTGTGGTTAATCAAATCCCCAAGTTAATCTTGAGCAACCCATTAGTTGATTTCGTGGGCGGCCAGAAAATCGCCTGGAATCTCCGCCGTCTTGCGTGCTACCAACGCAAAGTAAAACAGCGGAGTTCCTTCCATGCTGAGCCGGTGGCGGTACTTTTCGATGTGAAACACGTCGAGATATTCCGAAAAGATCAATTCGCGAATCATTCGTGAAAAGCCGGCGTCGTCACTGTGATCGAGGAAAGTGTCTTTGATGTTGAAGGCAACCCAGCCACTGACGTTCACGAATTCAAGCGCTTGAGCGAAGGCCTTGGGGGGAATGTCGCCAAACCCGAGCGCGGCGACGCTCGTCAGGCAATTGATCGACCACTCGCCGATAAGCCTCTCCTGTTCGGGCTGCAACGCGGTGAAGTCGGCAACGTAATATTCGTCGTAGATTGTCGGACGATCGCGGTAGCAGGCGTCGCGGGCTTCGGGGATGATGTCGGCACCAATCAGCCTGGCCACCCCGTGCGACTTCATCTGCTCGCCCATCATGCCGTTCCCCGCACCGAGGTCGAGCACCCGTAGTTCGGTAAAGTTCAGCCCGGCGGCCTGGACCGTTTCTTCGAGAATTTCACACACCTTGCGGGGCGAAGTGCATTTGAGCCTGTCGTAAAAAAGTTGCTCGTAGAGGCCCGCATGCTGGTAGATGCGGTCGTAGTCGTGGAGCCTTAGCCGTTCTTTGCGGCCTTGTTCGACCAAGTAAAACGAGGCCTCGTCTTGGCCCAGCTCATGCGATTCGTTGGGAGGGAATTGAATGTGATGTCGTGAAGGCATTTTTCTCGCAGGGATTCGAGGAGTCGTACCAACACAATTGTAAGGATCGATCGAGCGAGTCCCACCCCCGAATTGCAGTCGTAGCCAGCGTCGCTAGACAGTGGACAACGGGCCTTAGAACGAAACCTTTGGTGCTGCGGCAATCGCTGCTGAATCGAACTGCAGCAACTCGGCATCCTTCGCGTGACCGAACATCGTGGCGAAGAAAATTGGCGGAAACGACTGGCGATAGCTGTTGTATTCCATGACCGTGTCGTTGTAGGCCTGCCGGGCGAAGCTCACTTTGTTTTCGGTGGTCGTCAGTTCTTCGCTGAGCTGCATCATGTTTTGGTTGGCTTTGAGATCGGGATAGGCCTCGGCAACTGCGAAGAGTCGTCCCAATACACCGCCGAGTCCTTGCTCGGCTTGGGCGAGATTGGCCATCGCATTCGGATCGCCCACCGCCGCGGCGGCGGCCTTGAGGCTGCTGGCGGCCTGATTGCGGGCGGTGATGACCGCTTCGAGCGTTTCGCGCTCGTGCGCCATGTAGCCCTTGGCGATTTCGACGAGATTGGGAATCAGGTCATAACGACGCTGAAGCTGGACCTCGATTTGCGAGAAGGCATTCTCGAAGCGGTTCTTGAGCGCGACGAGCTTGTTGTAGATGCCGACGCCGTACATCAAGAACAGCAGAAATAGGCCGGCAATAACCGCAACAGGAATCAGCCACTCCATGAGTCGGTCTCCGATTTGAGGGTTGAGTGTGGATGGTGGAGTGATGAGCTAGAAAACGATAAACGATAATCGCTGAGTTGAGTTATTCGCCGCAGTTGCCGAGTTCTTGGCAAACAATTGCTTGCGGTGCGAATTCGCTTGACTCAGCGCCCGCTGTGGTGAACAAGATTACTCTTCCGGAGCAGTGGTGCGTTCGATGTACTCGCCGGTGCGGGTGTCGATTCGCAGCCAGTCGCCGATATTGATAAACGGCGGGGCAGTGATTTCAGCCCCCGTTTCGAGCGTCACCGGCTTTTGGACGTTGGTTGCCGTATTCCCCTTGGCGGTCGGCTCCGTGTATTCGACTCGCAGGATGACGTGGTTGGGCGGCGTCACGGCAATTGGTTGGTTATTGAAAGTCATGATCTGACAGTCCATGTTTTCTTTCAGAAACCGGGCACCATCGCCGACTTGTTCTTCGGTCATTTCATACTGCTCGTAGTCGTTGCTGTTCATGAACACAAAGTTCTCGCCCTGGCGATAGAGAAACTGGGCCGTGAACTCGGTTACGTCGGCCGCTTCGAGCGTTTGGCCGGCGCGGTAAGAGCGATCGACGACCGTGCCCCGGAGCAGATTTTTCATCCGACATTCGTACAGCGCCGCTCCTTTACCCGGCTTGCGAAAATTCATGTCGACCATGAGATAGGGAGTGCCGTCGATCTGGACCTTGAGTCCCTTGCGAAAGTCATTTGTGCTGTAGGTCGCCACTGCGCTGGTTCCTGCCGATGTGTTTGGTTTTCGTTATTCCCGTGAAGGCGGGAATGACGGGCTGTGCAATTCCGGTATGCTGAGGGTTTGCCCTGTGTCCCGGACTTTGCGAACCTCGTGTCTGATGAGCTGCCAATTCTAGCCCGACCTAGCGACTCTGTCCGCCCCCCGCAGCCTCCGCCAGAGGCATGGCGGCAGGCGCTCCGCGAGGCCGTTCGCGACCCGGTCGAACTGGCGGCACTGCTCGAATTGCCCGACGATTGGTGCCGCAAGCACCTTTTGGCCGAGTCTGCTTTCCCGCTGTTGGTGCCGCGGGGCTACCTTGCCCGCATGGAGCCGGGCGATGTTGGCGATCCTTTGCTTTTGCAAGTGCTGCCCCACGCGGCTGAGCAGGAATCACCAGCCGGTTTTGTCGCCGACCCGGTCGGCGACTCCAAATCCACGCTCGCGCCGGGGCTGTTGCAAAAATACCGCGGACGAGCGCTGCTCGTCGCCACCGGAGCTTGTGCGGTTCATTGTCGCTATTGCTTTCGTCGCCATTATCCCTATGCCGAGGCATCGCTCTCGTCGTCGGTCGTCGATCGTGTGGTCGAACAGCTAAGCGCCGATGATTCGATTCACGAAATCATTCTTTCGGGCGGCGACCCGCTGTCGCTCGGCGACGATCGGCTTGGCCAATTGTGTCATCGACTGGCGGCGGTTCCGCACATCGCTCGCCTGCGGATTCACACTCGATGGCCGATTGTGATTCCCGAGCGTGTCACCGACCGATTCGTCGCGATGTTGTCTGAATTGCGAACGACTAATGTCGTTGTCATCCACGCCAATCACGCCAACGAACTGGCTGGCGATGTGCCCACCGCCATCGAGCGACTCCGCGCGAGTGGAGCGATGTTGCTTAATCAGGCCGTGCTGTTGCGAGGTGTCAACGACTCGCTTTGTGCGTTGCAGAATCTCTCGCAGCGGCTCATCGAGTGTCGCGTCGTTCCCTATTATTTGCACCAACTCGATCGCGTTATCGGGGCGGCCCGTTTTGAGGTGCCGATCGAAACCGGTCGCGAGTTGATCGCCCAATTGCGGCGAGAGCTACCGGGTTACATGGTGCCGAGCTACGTTCAAGAAGTGGCCGGTGAGCCCCACAAGATTCCGTTAGCGTAGCGGCCGTCGTGGCGAATCAGTTGTGATCGCTGTTGCTCACGTTTTCGCGGAGCAAGATCGGCTGTGGAACGGATCACGAATAACTTGGCCGTTTGGTCACAAGGCGTTGGTCGAGAATCGTAGGCCCAGAGCGATGTGTCACGCATACGTCTGGGTTGGTCGCGACAGCGAACTAACCAGAGTTGGCTGCTCGATCGATGATTAAGGTGCTGGTACGGCTTCGGCCTCCGCGGCCGCTTCGACGGCTGCTTCGACTTCGGCTTCCACCGCTGCGGCATCGGCGGCATCGACTTCGGCATCGGCATCGGCCGCTGGCGAAACGTCGCCCTCAACGATTTCTTCGTCGTCGGTCGCTTCGACAGCGTTTTCTTCGGGAGCAACACCCAGGCTGCTGGCAATTGTCTTGAGCTGTTCGTCCATGATTTTTGCAGAATCCGCGATGTCGAGCTCAATAGTCTTTGTGTCGCTCGCTTCAGCGATTACCGGCGCGATGACATCTTTCACTGCCTGCAGGGCCTCTTTGGCTTGAGGCTGTTTAACGCCGACCTCGACGGCCTTGATGGCCGCCTCGAGGTCGATCAGTCGAGAGAGCAGTCGTGTTCGTTTGTATTCGCTCGGCAATTCGGTTTCGTCGATTCCGAACGAACTGAAGTTGCCAAACCCATCGAGCTGTGACAACTCGAATTCTTCGGCAAACTTGGCTTCGCTGCTGCCAATCGCCGTGGCGAGGCTCAGCAATGAGCGCGTGAGTTTGTCATCGTTCAAGTTGGCTCCGGTGTAATCGAGCTTGCCCAGCAAAGCGGCGATCCGAGTCCGCGAATCGACGTCGGCCGATTCGTCGGCCAAGCTCTTCACGAGCGCATCGTGAACCACGTTGTTGGTGCCGAGCGTTTTGAGGTCGGCAAGCGCCGTGGCGGCGCGAAAAGTGATCCACTGTTCGACATCGCGGCCGATGTCTTGCGGCATTTCGTCGCGATTGATGACGGCTAGCAGTGTCTTCGCTAATTCCGCTTGTTGGGCGGGGGGCAAACCGGCGTGGAAGCGAGCGTGGCGTTCGAGGCCAACCAGACTCCCAGCAACCAACTCGGCAGGAACATTGCCCCTCGTGAGCCCTGCCTGGGTCACTTGGCACAAGAAACTCGTCGCTGCCGGCAGCGGTTGCGGTTGCTGAGTGCCGCTGTCATTTCCATAACTAGCATCAAGCTGACCGATGAGCAGCAGCGCACTGTAACGCACGGCCCGATGGTAATCGTTGCTCGGCACGATCATCTTCATGCCGTTGAAAATGCTGTTGGTCAATTCGGCGGCGAGCGCCGGTTCTGCCGGTCGGAGAATGTTGCGCATCAGGTCATAGCGCATCTTGCCGAGGTCGCCGAGCGACGCCGAGTCGGTTTGCGTCATTTTGGGCAAATGGTATTTGAATACGTAGTCGTTGAGCTTTTGGCGGTCGGCTGGGTCGCCCGTGGGGCTCTTCACATAGCGATTCGCGATCGTCCGCAGTGCGCGAGCCCGTTCGTCGATCGGTAACGACTTGTACCGACCCTGTGCAAGCGCGGGTCCCGCTATCGACACGAGAGCAAGCACGAGCGCGACGCGAACCGAACAGCGATGGAGTAAGTGAATTGCAACCACGAAACCGACTCCCCGCGAATGCGAAAAGAGATAAACCGTTGTGAAATAACGACTTTTAGCCAATACTCTACACTAGCCAATAGAGGCGGCAATTTCAAGCAGTCCGATTTTGACGCAACGACCCCAACAAGCGAAGAAGCGCAAAGTTTCACAAAGCCCGTTTTTCTTTGCGTTTCTCTGCACATTACCGGCCTTGCGTCAAAAAATTGGACCAATTTATCATCGCAACTACCTCGTTCAATTATTTCAACGTTCTGCTGCCGTGACGCTCGTTTATTATTCTGACCGATTTCTTGACCACGACACGGGCCGCCATCCCGAGCGACCGGCTCGTTTGGTGGCCATTCGCGACCGGCTCGACACGAAAAATTGGCACAACGCGACGCGAGTCGACAGTTGGGTGCCGCTTGCCGACGATCGGCTAGGATTGCTACACGAGGCCGGCTATATCGCCGCCGTGACCGAACTCGCCGCGCGGGGTGGCGGGCAAGCCGATGCCGACACGGTGGTCGCTCCCGCTTCGGT
>JBGSWC010000367.1:0-12081 GCA_041752635.1 Pirellulales bacterium
GGCTATAACCAAAATCCAGCAAGCAGTGTTCGCCGAGTACCGCGAACAAGCAATGATCGGTCGTACCATGCAAGCGGTGGCGGCAGTCGCCAACGTGGCCCTCGCGGTGCCACGACGAATGACTCGCTACTACGTTGAACGCCGCCAAAAGGTAATCGATGCCTACTCGGCAAGGCTCGAATTCGAACGCCGCAAGACCGCCCTCAGCGCCGCCAATACTTATTGCAAGCATCGCTCGACGCCCTGTTCGTTCGACGACATGCTGCAACTAACGAATCCTATTCGTCGCGAGGCGGTCATCGAGCAATACTGCCTCGACCAAGAACTCACACGTGCCCAGCGCGATCGTTTGCTCCGCATGGCGGCCGGCACCATGCCATGGTTTGTGGCACTCTCGCTTACCGTGCAATTTATCGCCACGCTGGCGACGACAACCGTGCCGCCAATCGCCCTTTGCGATCCGGCCTTCGTCGCCGAAATGCCGGGGTCGAACGGCACGGTACTTAAAATCGGTCATTTCGACGAAGTCGATGGCGTGACCCACATCGAAATATAAGCCGCGATACGAGTTGCTATCGTCGGTTGCGATCGTCGCGGTCTCGTCGCGAGCGATCTCGTGACGAGTCGCGTGGAGCGTCTTGCACTTGAATCGATTCCGAAATTCCCCCCAACGCCTCGCGAACCTGTGAGACGGTTCCGGGAGACAACTGCACGACCCGACTCACGGGACGCGAGTCGCGAGCCGCCGCATCGCGTTGCTCGACTAGGCGGCTGATCTGCTCGAACAACTGGTCGTTGCACGAAACGAGCAGCGTGTTTGCGACCTCGTCGACCGCGAGCGTCAATTGAATGCCGATCGGCCGCAGTCCCTGACTCTTGGCCCGCGTCGCCACAACCTGTGCCAACTCGTCATTCCCTTCGCTGCGATCGTCGCGCTGCCGAGACTGCTCCTGGGCGACGGGATCAACCATGAAATCTTGATACAGTTCGCGAATCATCACGGCCACGTCGTTTACGTTGGCGTAACGCACTGGTATCGAACGTGGCACGCGGTCGCGGAGCGATTCGGGCAACTCGGTCGTATCGAGAAACTTGAGAAAGTTCTCGGCCAGTGTGAGCTGCGCCTCAGGACCGCTCACGAACAGCGAGTTCGTCCGCGCGTCGGGCACAATTCGCGTGACCGGTTGACCAATGCCGTAGCCATAGTCGGATCCGATTCCCAAAACCGCCTGACCATTGCTGCCGCTATCGAGCAGGTCGACAAGCGTCTGAGCGGTGCTCTCGGCCGGTGCGGCGCGCAGGTAGAACACGGTCCACTCCCGGCGAGTTGGCATCTGGCGAACGAGCTCGCGAATGGTTGCCTCGACTTCGTCGAGTGCCAAGCCGTCGTTGGAATACATTAGCAAATCGTTGCCGAGGACTTCGATGGTCACGCGCGACGATTCGCCACTTCGCTTGTCGGTGTTGCTGTCTGACTCGTTGCTCATGGGGGCCTCTTGCGAAGTCTCATCGGCATTGGTCTCGACAGGCTGCTCGAAGGCGATCGGCTTGACTCGTTGTTTATTTGACCAGTCGGCTCGATTCTCGCTCGCATCAAGCGGAGCGCGTCGCACCGCTTCGCCCGATCGGCGGACGTCGCTTGTCGAGTCGTCGCCAGGAAACACCACGCGAATGTTGTTGTCGAACTGGGTGTCAGCGTCGAGAATGTCGCGGACCGCGCGGGCAACCCTTGCCGCATCGTCGCTACTGGCCAGCGGCAAGCGACGCACGCGACTGCCGTTGCTTGCCGAGCCCTCGGCAGCCCCTCCTTCGCCAAATGAGGCGAGTGCCTTCTTCACTTCGGCGAATTGTGTCGACGAACCACGAACGATGAGCGACTGACCGTCGAATCCCGGCGTGATCACGGGGCGATCGTCGCGGTCTTCGTTCTCGAACAACTCGGCCAGCAGTTCGGTCATCATCAACGGGTCCGATTGCGAGAGCCGAATCACTTCAATTCGGTTGCCCGCGCCACCCGAATTAATAACGCGAATCAGCTCGGCGACTTGCGCGTGTTCGGCCGGGGTGGCCAGCACGTGAATCGAATTATTGCGGCCATCTTCATTGATCACTACGCCTGGTATCACGGAATCGACTGTCTCGGCCACATCGTCTTCGTCGGCGTTGTCGACGGTATAGACACGGAGTTCAGGAACATTCGAGTTTAAAGCCGCTACACCGCCGCCAGGCGCGGGCACATCGATCGCTTCCAAAATGCCTTCGACGAGCGCGATTGCCGAAGGCGTGGCTGTCACCAGCACACTATTAGTGTGTCGCAGCGACGAGACCTTCATGTTCATGGCGATGTTTTGTACTAGCGGAGTGGGCGACGCCGCCTGTTGCCTGTTTTCGTCGTTGTCGCCGCCGCGACCATCGCGCGAGTACCGTTGCCGCCACTCGTCGCGGCGTTGCATCGATGCTTGAAATGGATTCGTTCCCAAGCCAAACAAGTTTTGGATTTGCCGCTCTGCATCCGATGCCGCAATATGCTGTAGCTGAAAAGAACGAAACACCAGTTGGTCTTCGGCCGGCGGCGCCTTGGCCGACGCGACCAACGCCACCGCTTCGCGTAGGCTTTGGCCAAATCCCTGTAACACAATCGCGTCAGACGAATCGAGCGGCGCGGCCATGCCTTTGGGGCCTAGAATCTTGACAATTTGATTCGCAACTGTCTCTGGCTTAAATCCCTCGACCGGCACGACAATCCGCAGCAGTTCGTTATCGCCGAAGGTGTCGAGTTTCCCCACTGACACCGTGGGAATCAAATTCGGCAGCACTGGATTGTCGGTTTGCATTACCACTAAAAACCCATGTCGACGGAGCAGCAAATAACCCCTCGGCAGCAAATAGCCATTGAGCACGTCGAGCGCTTCGACCGGCGTGTAAGGTTTGTTGTCGACGTAGTTGAAAGTGCCCGGTGGTTCGTCGGTCAGGTCGAGCGTCAGATCGGCCTTCTCTGCAAACCACTCCAGTACCACCGGCCATTCCGTGTCCGAAAACTTGAACCGCAACATGCCATCGCCACTCGCAGCTTCGCCCCCCGGCTGCGTCGTGTCGCTCGACTCGATTGTTGTCGAGTTCGCTTGCGTTGCCGATTCAGTCGGCGTTGCTTCCTGAGCACCGGAAACACTAGCAAGCCACAGCAATAACGAAGTGACGAACGAAGTAGCACGGGCCATAACTTCACCGTAGGCGGGATGACGGTTGCGAGCAGCGACGATAGCAGCGATGCACGCGATGGTGGGATTTGATGGCGACGAACCCGCCAATCGCCAAGTCGCGGGACAGACGCCCGCAACAGACAATTTGCGATCGCCGCGATGAACGGCATTGTAGCACTTCGCGGCTCAAATGGCTAATCGAGCGATGCAACACGCTACCTGTCGCATCGAGGCGCCTTCGTCAGTTCGCAGCAACTCACACATAATTGGTCGCCAAAGTAAAGTGTCGACTGAATGGTCCATCCAAAGTCGCCACCGACGCCAGACGGTGGAACGCCGAGCGCGACGCCGTCGACGCTCTTGCCGAGCACGGCTACATTTCGTCGTTAATCCGAACAGCGCAGCAAAAAAGCCGACGATCCATCGACGGCTTTTTGTACTTTAACACGGCGTTGCCTTAAGCGGGACGAACCTGCTCGGCGCGGGGGCCCTTGGGACCGCGACCTTCGACATACGTCACAGCTTGGCCTTCGCGAAGCTGGTCGAAGCTGGTTTCTTCGACATTCGACGAATGGAAGAACATGTCCTGGTTGGTTCCGGTGTCAATGAACCCAAAACCCTTGTCCGTCAAACGCTTAATAGTACCTTCAGCCATCACTCACACCCTCAAACAAGAAAAATGGCGTGCCGGCCCAAAATTAACGTAACCATGCGGCCGCACGACATACTCAGTCTACCATACCGGGGCGACGGGGCCAACTAGGGGAATTCTTTACGGTTAATGGCCCATTTCGTGGTCTCCATCGATGTACTCAATGCAGTTCGAGCCAGCACGTCGACGGCTGAAGTGTTGCCACGCGATAAAAGTACCGAAAAATAGCAGCAATCCCACTGTGGCAATCGAAAAAGCGTTCAGAATCCACGGCATCCGTGATTCAACGATCTTGCCTGTTGTGATGTCGAACTTTACCACATCGCCCCAATTTATCTGCATTTCGTAGGACTGCGCGCTCTCATCGAGTTCATCCAACTCGCCCGTCGGGAACTCTGAACTCGTGATGTTACTGGCAAAGATCCTTGGCCAAAAAGCAACAACCAAATCGTCTTCGCTGTAGCTGTCAAGTAGACGGCCGCTAGAGTAGAACTCGATCGCATTGCCTCCATCGGAAGCACCGCTGTTCCAATCTAGGAACGCAACAACCAGATGAACGCCATCGTTGCAGACATATACGTCGTTTGCTGTCGAAAGGTAATCGATCGGCCAAAGCAATTGAGTTGACCCGTCATTTCGATAGAGTCCGCTTCGCGAATAAATGGCTTCAATTCGATCTTGCTCAGCGATCGATCCTTTCCATCGAGATTCGCGTTAGTCTTTAGGCGTTAAGAGAACGAGCAGATATTTTCCGTTGGCCGATGTAATGGTCCGAGTCTCGTGAGCGGACAAGTACGCATTGGCTGTACGTGCCAGCAACAGAAATACCGCCAAAACTAATGCGCCAACGCGAATCCAAGAACGCATGATGTTCGCCTTTCCAATTCTAATTCCCTTTCACCCAAGTCTCGCGCGCATTCTGTGTGATTTCCTCATCCAGCTCACGCATCCGCTCGGTGAGTTTCGCCACCACCTTAGGATTGTCGGCGGCGACGTTCGTTTGCTCGCCGAGATCCTCGATCAGATTGAACAGCATCGTTTCCGGATCGGGCTGATTTCTTCCCGCTTTCTTGACGAGCAATTTCCAATCGCCCTGGCGAATTCCTTCGAGTTGGCCCTGGGCGGTGTAGTAAATGAACTCGTCGCGAGGCGACTCTTCCACTTCGCCGTTCATTAGCCCCGACATGTCGATGCCATCGATCTTGCGATCGGCCGGCAATTTCGAATCGGTCAGCGCGGCAATCGTGGGCAAGATGTCGAAGCTCGCGATCAACTCGTCACACTCGGTCCCGGCCGGCACCACGCCCGGCCCCCAAACCACGCACGGCACCCGCTGGCCTCCCTCGAACGTGCTTCCTTTGCCCCCACGCAGCGGTCCCGCTGTGCCGCCGAACGTCTTGAATGGCAGCCACGGCCCATTGTCCGACGTGTAGATGACAATCGTGTTGTCGTCGAGTTTGAGTTCGCGAACTGTGTCCATCAACCGACCCACTTCGGCGTCGATATGTTCGATCACACAATTGTAAGCGTTGTCGGGATCGGGATCGTAAGCATCGTCGGGCACATACAGAGGGATATGGGGCATCGAGTGGGGCAGGTACAGAAAGAACGGGCGATCTTGATTCTCTTTGACGAACTCAATCGCCCGGTCGGTATAGCGACGCGTGATCGTTCGCTGATCGACCGGCAACTCGATGATCTCTTCGTTCTCGACGAGCGGCGCGTTCCAAGCTGTCAGGCAAGTCGACTGGTCGCTCCACAGTTCTGCCATCGATCCGTGCGGTATGCGCTTGTTGTCGGGGTGATTCATGTCGTTGGAGTAGGGAATCCCAAAATACGAATCGAAACCGTTCTGTCGGGGGAGCGTCTCAGCATGGTGACCCAGGTGCCACTTGCCGACGCAAGCGGTCGCGTAGCCGAGCGATTTCAAATGATCGGCCATCGTGTGTTCGCTGGGATTCAAACCCTTGTTCGATTGCGGAAAGAGCACATGCTGATGCAGCCCCACGCGCTTGGGATAGCATCCGGTCAACAGCGCCGCCCGCGACGGAGTGCAAACCGACGACGCCACCAAAAAGTTGGTCAGTCGGCACCCTTCGGCGGCCATTCGATCGATGTTAGGCGTCTCGATAGCCTTCGACCCAAAGCAACCAAGGTCGCCATAACCTTGGTCGTCGGCGAAGATGATAATGAAATTGGGTCGTGGCGGCTCGGCTATGCCAATCGCCGAGAACGCCAGGGAGAACAGAGTGAGTGTCAACGTGAGTAAACGCATGCGATCGCCCCGCGGGTTAAGAGTAAAACACCATCGTACACCGAATCAATCGTGTCGGCCAAATTGTGCCTTCGTCCTATCGAGCGGCACCTGACTCGTAGTCCATCGCGACCGGCAATGTAGCTACCGTCGCCAGACGGTGGACAATCATACGTCGATTTCCGTTCTCATTTTCACCTTGTGGTTTCGACCGTTTTGACCACGAAACAGCAAACACGATCGGAGGGGACAAAACCTCCGATTTTGTCTCGCGCTGGATTTGACAAAACCCCTTGTTTTGCAGTCGATGTCGAGCATTGCCGGTGAATTTCGTACCTGGGTTTTGACCGACCAGTTGGCGACGTTTTGGACAAAACCCTTTTTGGGGAGTTCGGAATGCGGATTTCGGAATGCGGAATGGGACGCCGGGTGCCACTGTCTGGCTTGCCCAGCAGTGCGCGTGCCGCTCGAATTAAGTCGCGCCGCCAACAATTCGATCGAGGTGCAAAAGTCGGCGACTTTTGCGCCCACCTCGTTCACGAAACCACTTGAATCACAGGCCCAAACGAAACGGGCAGGTGCATAAATCGAAGAATTTAAGTTCATTCTCGTCACTTTCGGGCGTGCAAAATTCATTGAATTCCCAGACGTACAAACTCGACCAGTCACACGCCGCCAGCGCGAGCGTGCACCCTCGAATGTAGAGCACCGCGCGGCCAATTTCTACAACAATTTTTGGCCGGGCGACTCCGGATTCAGCGGAGGACGCGTGTCCCCGAATTGGTATCCGCGAAATTGTGCTGTGAGGGTGGGTGTCACAATTTTCGATGACTGAAGCAACTCAATTGAGAGGCAACATGCCGATTTCATCATCGGACAGTGGTGGTTGTCCTGGACCACGCACTCTCAGGATATAGACAATATCGTTTCGGACGCAAAAAACGACGCGGTAGCGATTGCCCAGTGCAGTGCGAAACAGCGATTGCCGGATTTCGATGCCACCGACGGGGTTCTCATCGGCGAGCGGAAATTGTGTGGGCGAATTGGCAATTTCGGCTACGCAGGCATCATAGGCGTCGATCCAAGTTGCCGCTCCCTGTGGCGAGCGTTTTTTCAGCCACGCGAATATGCCAGCAATGTCGTTCTGCGCACGTGGAAGCTCACGAACAGCATACATTCGAGTCACTCCGTATGGAGCGATTCGCGTAACGCCAGCGACAACTCACCCGCCGGACGCCCTTGTTCACCGGAGAGTAGATCGTTGACAGAAGCGGCTATTGCAGCTCGATCGACAGACTCCATGGTCGTCGGGTGTCGATGTCGCCATTCTTCAAATAGCGAGTCGAGCGAATCGACGCTACGATTTTCACCAAGTCGGCGATAAACGAACTGCTCGAAGCTCGCCAACTCGGCTTCCACAACTTGTCGTACCATAGAAGATCTCCTTGCTTAGCGACTTTTTTTGATCCGCTATTATTCTACCACGCCTGGCATCTGTTGCCGATCTGTCGGCAGAGCCAGTGCCACACCAGATGGAGAACAGCGCCGTCCGGAACGATCAACGACCCAACGCCACAAAGAGTCGCCAAAACAATGTTTTCTTTGCGCTTCTCTGCGTCTCCGCGTCTCTGCGTCGAAAAAACCTACTGCTCAAGCTCCGGCATCTGCTGCCGATCGGTTGGCAATTCAGGGGCCAAGCCCGGCACACCGTTGGCTCCGACGGGGACGTGGATGCTGGCCCCTTCGAAATCGTCGCCGATCGGTTCGTAGCGGCCACCCAGGTGTTCGGCCAAGAACGCTTCGGTCACGGCGTTGAAGCTTTGGTTGTTTTCGGGACGGGCGAAGCCGTGGCCTTCGTCGGGGTAGAGAACGTAAGTGACGGGAATGCTCTTCGCCTCCATCGCCTCGACAATCTGGTCGGCTTCGAGCTGCGTGACGCGGGGGTCGTTGGCTCCCTGGCCAATCAGCAGTGGCTTCTTGATTTCGTCGACCTTGGTGAGTGGGCTACGCTCCAGCAGTGCGGCGCGGCCTTCGTCGGTGGTCCAGTCCCCCACGCGGATTTTCATGACGGGCATGAAGGGGGCCCAGTAAGGAGGCGCGTTTTCGAGCAGCGTCACCAGGCTGCTGGGGCCGACAATGTCGACACCACAGGCGAATACATCGGGGGTGTAAGTCAAACCGACGAGCGTGGCGTAGCCGCCGTAGCTGCCCCCCATGATGCAGACCTTCTCTTTGTCGGCGATTCCTTTTTCGACGGCCCAATTCACCGCGTCGAGTAGATCGTCGTGCATTTTGCCCGCCCACTCGCCATTGGCGGCATTGATGAACTGCTTGCCGAAACCGGTCGAACCGCGGTAGTTGACATTCAGCACGGCATAGCCACGATTCGCCAGCCATTGGCTCGAAGGATTATAGCCCCACTCGTCGCGAGCCCACGGGCCACCATGCACGTCGAGCACCATCGGTACCGGCTTGTCGGGCACACCATCGCCATCGGCATCGCTCCCTGGCGGCAGCGACAGGTAGCTGACCAAATCGAGACCGTCGCGAGTCTTGATAAGCGCTGGGTGCATTTTGACGAGGTCGTATTGTTCGAGATCGTCGCGGTTGTTGAACAGGAATTCGAGTTTTGGCTCGTCGCCCCTGGTGTAGCGATAGTATTTGACGGGGCCGGCTTCTTGGATGATGGCGACCATCCACGTTTTGTCGTCGAGCGTGCGGCTGCTCACAGCAAACTCGGCATCGCCCGCTTCTTTCTCAAGAAACTCGATGTCGGCTTTGATGGCGTCGTCGAGCACCATCCACTCGGTCTTGTCGTAGGTAAACGAAACCGCCTGGACGATGCCGGTCTTGGGGTCGGCCATGATGCCACCGACGTCGCACTTCGGGTTGTCGGCCAGCAGTTTGATTTCGTCGGTTTCGAGGTTGTGAACAAACAGCCCCGATGTGTCGCGGTCTTTGCTGTCTTGGTAATAGAACAACTTGCCCGACATGTCGAAGCCAGCCGGTCCGCTGGTCATCGCATCTTCGGGGCCGAATTCCTCGACCTGTTTCCAATCGGCAAAGCCCTTGTCTTCGAGTTCGCCTTCGGGCTTGAGCCACGCTTGGCCACCCTGGGGTGTGAAGGTGACAGCCATGCGAACGGCGAAATCGTCGTCGGCTACAAAACCGGCGAGGCCGGGGTTTTCTTGCACGAGTGTTTTCTCGCCGGTGGCAATGTCAACTCGATAGATGTCGTGCAGTTGCGGATTGCGGTCGTTAAATCCGATCAAGACCTCGCCGGGAAACTTTTGGCTGACGCCCGAAATCTGAGCATTCACACCATCGACGGGAGTCAGGTCTTTGGTCTGTTTCGTCTCGACATTGGTGGCGTAGACGTGCCAGTTTTCATCGCCCCCTTTGTCTTGGTTATAGAGAATGTGTTTCGAGTCGTAGGCCCAGCTATGTCCGCGAATGCCACGCAACTTGTCTTCGGTCACCGGCCCGGCCGCGTCGAGGTCGTTGGCCGGAGCAACCCACACATTGAGCACACCCTCGACCGGGGCAAGAAAGCTCAGGTATTTGCCATCGGGACTCAGTCTCGCCTGTGCTCGTTGTGGGTTGCCAAACAGCACGTCGCGGGGGATCAGCTTTGCCGTCATGTTGGTTCCTTCGCTTGATTTGTCGTTCGCGACGTCATTGGGTTTGGCGTCGACCGGTTTGGCGTCGACCGGTTTGGCATCGAGGCGGGTGTCGGTGCCGCATCCGAGCGTCAACAGGGTGAGTAGGGTAAGCGAGATGGCGAGTTCGGCCATGGTAAATGCTGCACGTTTGAACATGAGATTCCCTCCGTAAGATGGGTGACCGGGTGGGGCAGGGCAGGGGGGCGATGGGGCCCGCAAAGTTTTCCCAACCGGACCAGAGTATAACAAGAGCGACGAATTAGCCCAACGTCCGTGAGTTGGTTCGCCTACGATCCCTCAACTCCTCAAACTACGCAACTTTGTTGCAGGCGGTTCGTGTAGATTATTAAGAACAATCCGTCGCCACTATAGTCCTGCGTCAAGCCAAAATTTTCGGGTCGCGATAGACACAAGATCCATGCAGTCGAAAAAATGTGTCGATCGCGACCCAAAAATATTTGTTTGACTAACCGCTAGCTTGCCTGATCCGTGCCGCTGCCCCCCTATGTTCCCTGGCATCGCGACCGACTCGACGCCCGGCGTCGCGAGGGGCGGAGCGTGCGCCGTCAGCCGGTTGCATTGGTCGCGGCTGCAATGGGTCTGGGCATTATCGCCGATCGCTTCACAAACATTCCCATTGGCGTGTGGTGGCTCGCGGCCCTTGTCGCTCTACTCGCATGGTGGTTCGCCCCAAAGTCAATCGGCAGGACGGCGATGCTGGTGCTGGCCGTCGCTGCGACGACGGCCGTTTGGCACCAATGGCACTGGAACTATTTCGCTGTCGATCACATTTGGCGCTGCTCGCAGTTTGACAATCAGCCTTGTGCGGTTGAAGTGGTTGCACTCGAAAGCCCGACTCGCTGCCTCGCTGCGGTGCCGTCGCCCTATCGCGCGATTCCGTCGACCGAAGAATCTCGTCTCGAAGTGCGCTGCACGCGTATTCGCAACGGCGTCGAGTGGCAGCCGACCTCGGGGCTTGCTCTGCTCACAATCGATGGCGTGTTGAGCGACATCAATCGAGGTGACCGCATGGTCGTGTTTGCCCAATTCGCGCAGCCCAAGCCGGCCAGCAATCCGGGTGACTTCGACTACCAAAAACACCTGCGTGCCGACCGTCAACTTGTCGTGCTGCTGACACGCTTTACCGATTGCGTTGAAAGGGTCGAGCAAGGAAATGCCCTCAGCATATTGCGGCAGATCGATTGGCTGCGTAGCTATTGGAGCGATCAACTTTGGACGTTGCTGCCGCCCCAACGGGCGGCGATGGCGTCGGCGCTGTTGCTCGGTGCCGAGGGGGCGCTGCCGCGCGACGATACGATTCGCTTTCGCACAACCGGCACGACCCATGTGTTGGTTGTCTCGGGGTTACATACGAGTATCGTTGTCGGGCTGCTTTTTGCCGCCGTCCGGCTTGGGTGGCTCCGTAATAAGTCGGGGTTACTCGCTGTGGTTTGGCTTGCGATTGGCTTTGCTGTCCTCACGGGCATGAACCCGCCGGTCGTTCGCGCGGCGGTGTTGATTGTGTTGGCGGCACTCGCCACACTTCACGGTCGCCGGGTGTTGTCGTACAACTCGTTGGGTGTCGCGCTCGTGGTGGTGCTGGCGCTCAATCCGGCCGAGCTGTTCCGCACCGGCACACAGCTCAGCTTTCTGTGTGTCATCACACTGGTCGCCTTCGGCGAGTGGCTGTTCGGCCGGCGGCGTGACGATCCGCTCGATCGACTGCTGCTCTCGGCCGATCCCTGGTGGTGGCGGGGGGGCCGGACTGTCACACTATCGATTTGGAATACCACTGTGGCGTCGGGCTGTGTGTGGCTCGTTTCGCTGCCCCTGATTATCTGTGCCTATGGCATTGTGACGCCCATTGCGGTGGTCATCAGCCCCGTCTTGTTTCTGTTGTTGTGGATCGTGCTGATCAGCGGTTTTGCGATGCTGCTCGCGAGTTTGTGTTCGGCATCGCTGGCCGGTGCCGTCGCGCTGCTCAACAACTTGAGCATTGGCTGGCTCGACAGTTTGGTCAGTTGGTCGAACGATATGCCACTCGGACATTTTTGGACATTCGGGCCAAGCGTTTGGTGGGTCGTGGGTGTCTATGCGATTGGTGGGCTGTTGTGGCAAGTCGCGCCGCGAATGCTGGGCGGGCATCGCTGGCTACGACTGCTGGCGATTTGGACGCTAGTCCTCAATCAAGCGAAGCCCACATTGACTTTTGTTTGAAAAACTCGAGAACCCTCGGCGTTTTGTGTGGGTATTGGAGGTAACAACAACTTCCTTACACACGCTCCACGGAGGGTTTCGAGTGAACGCCAACTT
>JBGSWC010000368.1:0-1847 GCA_041752635.1 Pirellulales bacterium
CGTCGCCGCCGGCTACGTCGCGTGCCCGGTGATCGCCGTCCCCACGAGCGTCGGTTACGGAGCGAGCCTCGGCGGCATCGCCGCCCTGCTGTCGATGCTCAACAGCTGTGCCGCGAACGTCGCGGTGGTGAACATCGACGCCGGTTTCAAAGCGGGCTATCTGGCGGCGATGATCGCGAGGGGGAAGAATTAAGTAGTAGGGCGAGTTTGCCTCGTCAGCATACAACGAAAGGAACCGCACGATGAACCGTCGTACTCTTCTGTCTGCACGTGCTGCGTCAGTGTGGATCACGCTATTTGTCGTCGCAATTGCCATCACGCCGGCGATGGCGCAGGACGGCAAGGATGACAAGGCTGCTGGAGACGAAAAAGCGGCGCCCGTTACTGCGGCGAATGCGCAAGTGCTCGACCTTTCGGAGTATCAGGACCCACCGAGCCCGAGCTTCGAGCGATTCTTCACCGACTTCACCGGCAAGCAGGTGGTCGACGGCATTCCGTTTGCGATTGACGGGCGGACGACTCTGTTTGGCAAGTCGACCGCGTCGCGTGGCGATGACAATATCGAAATCATGCGAAACGTGAAGGTCGGCCGCACAATCGAAGATTTGCATTTGATCCACCACACGTTCTGGCCCGATGTCGATGGCGAGGTTATCGCCCATGTCTGGCTGAACTACGCGGATGGGTCAAGTTATATTATCCCAATCCGTTTTGGCCATCACATCCGCGACTGGTTCAACGTGCCGTCGTTCGAGAAAGAAACTGTCACCGACGCAAACACGACCATCTGTTGGCGTCGCGATCCGGTACAATTCAAGGCTCCGGTGCGACTCTACAAGACGCGGCTCACCAATCCGCTGCCGGACAAAGTGGTCGAGACAATCCACTTTTCATCGGCTGGCAATTTGTCGAGCTACAGCCTGCTCGCTGCCACAGTGAGCGACGCCGTCGAAATCGACGGCGACGAGATTCGCGACACCGGCACCGATCGAAAGTTTGATGCCAAAGTCAACGTGAGCGTCGTCAACGACGTCACTGGCAAGCCGATTGAAAAGGCGCTGGTACAGATCTTTATGTTGGTGGAAGAAGAATCGGTGGTGGGCACCCCGATCTATTCGTCGGCCGATGGCAAAGGCACGATCCCCTATCCGACCGAGCATACCGCGCGCATTAGTGCCTCGGTGACGAAGGACGGCTACCGGGCGAAATCACAAACGTGGCAGGTTCCGATACCGGCCGACGCGGAGTTTCGGTTGACGCCGGTGAGAGAGTAACTGGTGGGTGAGTAGCGTGTTGGTCGCGTTGGTCGATGACTTCTGTTTGGGGCGAAGAGTGGTGCCACGATGCCAAGAGCGTGGCAGGACTAACTTGTTTAGAACGATGAAGCCTGTGCTAGTTGAGGCAGCTTTCATCATCGCACCATGTTAAGCGAATGCCACATTAGAACTGTCAAGAAAGCGATAGGCACTACCGCAGCTAGTATCTCGCGTTTACTCAACTGATAAGGCTTTCCTTCCAATAGCTTAAGGACCGTGATGCCACAAAATGTTACGAACGAAGCAAAGAGAATAGAGAAAACCAGCGACATTGAATTCGGCTCACTTGCCCCATATGGAATGGCTAGTTCCAACTATCTCTAATAATCCTCTACAGTCATTCTAGCCGTTGTGAATCCTTGACGCGAACTTCACAGGCGTGAACCAGCTACGCTAGTCCTCAATCAAGCGAAGCCCACATTGACTTTTGTTTGAAAAACTCGAGAACCCTCGGCGTTTTGTGTGGGTATTGGAGGTAACAACAACTTCCTTACACACGCTCCACGGAGGGTTTCGAGTGAACGCCAACTT
>JBGSWC010000369.1:0-7499 GCA_041752635.1 Pirellulales bacterium
GCGCGCCTTTGCCGCCAGCAGCCAAAGGGCCACGGCGGCGACCACCACGCCGATCACCAGGCCTGCCGCGTAGGTGATCCAATTACCCCAGCCCAACGCGAAGCCAAACGGAACAATCGGCAACGCAAGCAGCGCAATTCCCACCGACCAAGGTCGGGCTCCTTCGAGCCATTGCGTCGCGCTATCTTCGTAGAGCGCCGTCACCTTGGCGCGCACGGCTTCGACAGTCGCGGGCACATCGAGCACAGTTGTCGGTTCCGCGACGGTTGCAGCTACTTCGTGCTCGACCGCGGCGACATTGCGCATCGCGAGAATCTGTCTCTGCTCGTTAGCGAGTGTAGCGAGTTCTTGCTCGAACTCAGCCAACTTCTGCTGCGCTTCATCGAGCCTCAGCTTGGGCGTTCCCTTCGAAGCATCGAACACGGCCAGAGTCTGCCACTGCGATTGTTTGCGTTCGCTCTTGGCCGCCTCAATGTTGCGTGCCCACTCGGCTTCGGCGCGATCACGCTCGTTCCGATAGGTCTCTTGCGTAGCATTTCGAGAATGGGTGTAGCGAGCCTCTTCTTCTGCGATCGCTTCGTCGTGATGTTGCTGTGCGGCGCCGCTTCGCAACTCGTAGTCTCGCAGGATTGTTGCAAGCTCCTGCTTGCAAGTGCGTTCGGCACTGTCGACCGAGCCGCGATAGGTATTCGCAATCAGTTGTTCCGACTGCTCGCGATTGTTGGCAAGTCGCTGAATGTCGCGCAACAACTCGAGCTGCCGGTGTGTCGACAGCTTGACGGCGATGGATTCGTTAACGGGTTGGGTCATGCAGAATTTCGAGCTAGTGTTCCGTCAAACAAATATTTTCGGGTGGGGAACGGTGAAACCTTGGGCATCGCATTGATTTGCATCGTCCTCTGCCCGAAAAACTTGGCTTGACGCAGTACTAATCATTCCAGCAAGTCACGCTGCGCCTGACGCAGCAATAAGTCCATCCGCGCAATCGCATCGAGCGAAGATTTCGTTACCGGCAGCAACGGCTCGAGATGAGTCTCGGCGAATCGACGCGCAACGTCGTCGCGCCACTCATCGCTCGCGTCGAGCCAAGCCTCGTGTAAGTCTTCGAGCCCAAGGCGGATGCGTCCGGCGCCACTTTCAAGGTCCGATGGTTTCATAGGGAGCTTTCAGCAGTCAGCGATCCACAAAAAAAATGGCCTGCGGTCGTTGATTCTATTCTAGCACGGGGAGTTATTCATTTACGCCGAAATTTGGACCTGAGTCATCGGACTGAAGCGGTTTATTGTCGACATTGTCGTCGCATTCGTCGACCGGCCTCGCCATCGAAACCTGCTCCCCCTGCCCTGCCCCACTGCGGGTTTCTTGGTAGGCCGCGAGTTGGTCGAGCAACCTCTTGAGCGTCGCGGCGGCTCGCGGAACATCGATTTCGGTGCAACTGGTGAGTTGCGTCACGCGGCCCTGGTATTCGAGCAATTCGTGTTGAATTTCGCGGCACCAATGTTTGACGCGCTCGACCTTGTCGCGGCAGTAGTCGAGCCGCTGTTGTGCCGACTTGAGTGCCGCTCGTTCTTCGTGGCAACTAGGTCGTTCTTGTGCAAGTGGATAGTTCATGCATCGCTGCAAATTTATCTTTGCCTGATGCACTTCGTCGTGAGCCTTGTGCAACTGAAGTCGCCAGAATTTTGGGCGATCGTTCTCTAGCCAATCGATCATGCGCCGCGTTTCGCCTTCAATCTCTTCGAGTCCCCGCTCACATTGTTCGCCAAACTTTAGCACGGCGAGTCGAAATCGCTCGATGGCTTCGGTTGAGTGAACGTTGGCAGACATGGCGGTAAGTCGGCAGACGGATGGCGAATAACGAATAACGAATGGCGTATGACTGCTTTTCCCTCTGCCCTCTGCCTGCTGCCCTCCGCCCGCTTCCTCTACCTCTACCTCTGCTGCAAATACTCTTCAATCCGCTCGGCTTTGCGCAGTAGCAGTGGCGCGTGTTCGTTGGTTGCTTCGATAAATCGCGCGAAGCCCTTCATGCTTTGCTCGAATTCATCGACAAACTTCTTGTGCTCTTGGTCACGCCACGTTCCCGATAGAGCATGGAGTTGCGACGAAAGGCTCGATAGTTGCTCTTCGAGTTCCGTGCTGAACTTGCGCAAGCTCATCGCAAAACGTCGCAATTCGTTCGGGTCAACAATCGCTTGGCTCATGGCAAAGTCTCGCACGAGGGACGGAGAATCGTCTCCTCATTGTAGGCGATTCCGGCAATTGACGGAATCGAAGCGACGTGAAGTGTGTGAGAAGTTTTTTTGGTAGTTAATAGAACCGCCAAGGCGCGAAGGCCGCCACAAGTCTGTTGAAAGCTTCACCTCGACACACAGCATCAAGGATTACCCGGACAGCACCAGTTCGCGATGCGGGCGATTCCAGGGAACGCCGATGGACGCGGATCGTCGCGGATCGTCGCGGATGGTTTTTAAAGGATTTTGATGAAAAATGCGAAGAATGGCGACGGTCGCACCGCCTGGGGCTTGAGCCCTTAGCGAACTAACCTTCAACGTACGATGCACGAACGATGACTATCTGCGATCATCCGCGTGCATCAGCGTTTATCCGCGTTCCCTCGATGAACGACTCTGCGGTTAATCAATTCCCGAAGCAATGATTCCCCTCGGCGCTGGTGGCGGCTTGGCGGTTCCCGTCCTTCAGATTGCTATAATAATTTGTCAGACACGATTTCAACCAGCCAGCCGACGGGCTAAGTCACGTCGCTGCGCCGTTTTTTTAAGCAGCACTACGAGGCAGATTTGTCGTCGCTTTTGCAAGCAACTCCAATGTGCGATCGATTTGGTCGCTCGTATGCTGGCTCGTGATAAAGAACCGGAGTCGCGCCGCTCGCTCTTCGACCGCCGGAGCGAGAATCGGTTGGACGTTGATACCGCCGCGGAACAGCCGGTCGGAAAGGTGCAATGCCGCGAGCGAATCGCTGGTGATAACCGGTACGACAGGTGTGCCGTCACTCATTCCCGTGTTGAGGCCAATTCGCTTGGCTCCGTCGAGGAACCGCTTCGAATTCGCCTTGAGCAACATCACGCTGCCGCGCGATTTGCCAATCTGACCCAGCGCGGCAAGCGCGGCCGCGGCGTTCGGTGGCGACAGCCCGACGCTGTAAACGAAGCCGGGGGCTGTGTATTTGAGATATTGCACAATCGCAGCCGAAGCGGCGATATATCCGCCACAACTGCCCAGCGACTTGCTGAGCGTTCCCATCCATAAATCGACATCGCGCGGATCGGTGCCAAAGTGCTCGCCGATCCCGCGACCGGTGCGACCGAGCGTTCCTAGCGAGTGGGCTTCGTCGACCATCAAATAGGCGCGATGCTGCTTCTTGATTTCCACAAATTCGGGAAGCGAAGCGATGTCGCCGTCCATGCTGTAGACGCCTTCGATGGCAACGAGAACGCGGCGATACTGGTGGCGAACGCTGGCGAGAATTTCTTGGCAGGCGGCTGGGTCGTTGTGCGGAAATGATCGGCGATGGGCACCGCTCAATCGGCAGCCCTGCACGATGCTGTTGTGGGCGAGTGAATCGTGCAACACCAAGTCGCCCGGTCCGAACATATGACCAATCACCGTTTCGTTCGTGCTGTGTCCGCCGACAAATGTGATCGCATCGTCGGTACCAACAAATTTTGCGATCGCTTGCTCAAGCTGGCGATGCACGGGGCGTTCGCCCGCCACCAGTCGACTCGCCGAGACGCTTGTGCCGTATTGTTCGATGGCCTGCTGCGCCGCCGCGATGACTGCCGGGTGGCCATTGAGTCCGAGATAGTTGTAGCTGCAAAAATTGATAAACTCGCGACCGGCGATGCGTGTGCGATCGGCAGCGATGCCCTCATGCGACATAAAGTAGGGGTTTGCCATGCCATTGTTAGCCGGCAGTTGCAGTGTTCGTTTGAGCTGCAAATACTCTGGCGACTTCTCAAATTGCCAATCACCGGAGGTGAGCTCGGCGCAAGCGGCCGACGTCGAGCTGCCACCTTCGATTTGAGCAATGAGGTCGGCAATGGTTTCACAAGAGGCGAGCGACATTTCGTCGATCTGAACCTCGAATCGCGACTCGATGGCACTCGCCAATTCCATCGCCTGCAATGAATCGATGCCCAGCGATGAAAGTTGTGTATCGCGGTCGACGTAGCCTTTTGCCAAAGGAATCGTATCGCGGACAATGGCGATGAGTGTCCCCGTGGTGTCATTCGCACCGCCAGACTTTGCGTTGTGGGCAATCGGGTTGCCGCTACGCCACTCGGCAAGTGTGTTGAGTCGACCCGCAGCAAAGGCCTCGCGGCAAGCAAAACGTTGAATTTTTCCACTTGTGGTACGTGCCAATTCGCCCGGCTTCACGAGCAACACTGTTTCGGGCGCGATACCGTGGTGTTCGATCACCGCGAGGCGAATCGCCGCGATGATGTCGTCGCTGTTTTGCAGGTATCGGCGGGGCGACTCTTGGACAATTACTAGGTTGTCGTCGGTCTCGTTGTTGCCACTAAATGCAACGGCAACTGCCTTTTCGAGCGCTGGATGGGCGGTGCGCGATGTCTGTTCGATGTCGTGGGGATGGTAGTTGACCCCCCTAAAAATGAGCACTTCTTTCGCTCGGCCACTAACGAACAATTCGCCTCGGCTGAGCAGTCCAAGGTCACCGGTGCGAAGATAGCAGTCGTGCTCGCCAGCGATGCAACCCGCGAATGTTTCGGGATCGGTACGGTTCCAGTAGCGCGAGGCGATGTTGTCGCCTCGTACCCAAATCTCGCCGACTTGACCTTCGGCCACACGCCGCCTCGAAACCGGGTCGACGATCGCGAACGACTCGACTCCCTGCGGGCGACCACAGCTTACGAGCGGGGTCGGCGATGTTTCGTGCCTTAGCTTTCTTGGTCGGCGGTTGGCGTCGCCACCGGTAACGAGCAAAGTTGCCTCGGCGAGGCCGTAACATGGGTAGAATGTGCTCGACTGAAAGCCGCTGACTTCAAACGCCGCGCTGAACGAGTCGAGTGTCGCTGCCTTCACCGGTTCGGCCCCGTTGAAGGCGACCCGCCAGTGGCTTAAGTCGAGTGCGGCACGCTGTTCGGGCGTAGTTTTTGCGACGCACAAGTCGTAGGCGAAATTCGGGCCACCAGCAATCTCGGCCCTGTTCTCGCTAATGAGCTTAAGCCAGCGCAATGGTTGTTGCAGAAAGTGATTCGACGACATTAACGTGGCAGTCGAACCGGCAACCATCGGCACCACGACGCTACCGACCAGACCCATATCGTGGTAAAGCGGCAGCCAGGAGACCGAGTGCGACACGGGCGTGACCGGAAATGCGTCTTTAATTGTCGTTGCGTTCGCGATCAGATTGGCGTGTGATATGCAAACTCCTTTCGGGTCGCCCGTCGATCCCGATGTGTATTGCAGCAGCGCCAGTGGCTCGAATGTTTCGACGAGATCACTCGTCGATTCGTTGATGGTCAGTTGGTCGGTGGCGATCACTTGCGCTTTGATGGAATGCGAGTCGCAATGCTGCTGTATTGAGGGCGCGATGCTCGCCGTCGTCAACATCGCTGCGGGCGTGGCATCGGCGATAATCGCGGCGATACGAGCCGAATGTCGATTTCGATGGGGCGGGAACGCGGGCACGGCGACGACCCCGGCACGCCAGCAGGCGAACAGGGCGACGATGTAGTCGAGGCCCGACGGATATAATAGCAGTGCTCGTTTTGAAACCAGATTGCGCGATTGGAGTTCAATCGCCAGCCGATTCGCGCGGCAGTGCAGCTCGTAAAAAGTCACCGAATCGGTCACCTGGTCGCCATCGCCACAGAATTGGAAAGCTGTTTTTCCTGGCGCGTGGGCGGCATGAAGGGCGACAACATCGCTTACGGTTAGTCGTTTAGCAGCCTTTAGCTCGGAAACAGCCAGCGGCGGAATGCGTCCCAAATCGAGGGACGAATGGGAAATCGCGGTCGTATGTGCTTCGGACAAGTGCATCGGGGGGGCCGTCGAGGGGAGAAACTGGCCATGGTTATTGCAAGTATCGGACCGATCGGCAGACTCACTTAGCGAGCAATTGCAAAACGGTCGATGGCCGCGAGCGAGTTGCTCGCGGCCATCGCGAAGATCGGTTTATCGTGAATAATCGCTTTTATTGGGTAATTTCGACACCGAAAGCAAATCCGTTGAGGAAAACCGAGTCGGTTTCGCCGTAAACAAATCCCATGTTCTGCAACTCGTATTTGACACTGTCGGCGGCACGATTGATACCACCGATATAAGTGGCCGTGTAGGTTGCTTTGAGCTGAACGTTACTCGTCACCGCATAGGCCGCTTCGAGTCGCAATTCGCCGACTGGCGAAAACTCGTCGCGGGCTTCGCCGTAGTTGAACGAGTGGGTTACCGCGTAGAGCGGGCGATTTGGTACACCGGGCACCAAGCCTTCCCCGATAAAGCCGTCTTGGGTCCAGTTCTGGATGTTGTAACCAAACAGAGCCTTGCCGGTGCTGCTCAACGTCCAGCGGCCACGGTGATGGTCCCATTTATAGCCAAGCTGTGGCCCAATGATGTTGTTGTGGATGCGGGTGTCCCATTGGCTGAGCTGCAACACACCGCCGTCGCCGGTAACCACAAATTCGTCGCGGAATCGCAGGTAACGGGCGCCGTAAAACATCTCGAACGAGTTGTTTTGCTTCTTCTTCATGAAGTGGCTGTTACTGAAACGGTAGCTCCGCATGAGTTCGACACCATCGGTAAACGAGCGATTCACAGCCGTAAGAGTCGAAAACGAAGTCGGCAGAATCACCAGGTCGTCGTAGTCGGGAATATTGCTGATACCGGGACCGGGGCCGATGTTCGGGGTGTCGGGGTCGCCGTCGCCGTCGGTGTCGACACCGTCAGGTCCGAAGATACCGTTGCCGTTGAGGTCGTCGACGAACCCGTCGCCGTCGAGAATACCATCGCCGTTGAGGTCGACAGGCAACACGCGTCCGCCGGGAATATTGCCGAACAGCGAGTTTTCGAGCACATCGACGAAGCCCGCCATATAGCCAACCGGGGTTACGAAGTTCACCACGACATCGCCGTAGGGACTGCGAAGTGGAATGCGGTTTCCATCATCATCTTCTTCTTCGCCAAAACCTTCTGGGTAGGTTTGATCGCCGCCGTCGCGCCCGACGGTCGTGGCTGTGATATGATCGCCAGCGTCGAGTACGCCGATCAACCAGCCACGATTGTCTTGCCGGTAACCAAATTCGTAGTGATGCCCGAGTGCAAACCGCGCACGTGGAGGCGAGCTTTGCAGACTGTTGACCAAATCGACCGGCCCGATTGCCGAAAGTGGCGGAGCGAGGGCGGAATTCGAGAACGGGATGTTGACGCCGTTGCCTTGCAATCCCCCCCCTACGATTGGATAGGGGTTGTTGGTCTGCCCCGTCACACCCGGAGCGCCGATCAGGTTGCCGTTGGCATCG
>JBGSWC010000370.1:0-4023 GCA_041752635.1 Pirellulales bacterium
ACAACCAGCAAACCGAATCGCGATTACGCTGCTCGATTCTCAACCGTTTCACGCAACTCGGGATGCCTCAGTCTGTTTGGAATTAAGCGACAAGGCCCTTGTCACTTGGAGTTTTCCCGGTACGGTGCGAGCAATTGATTCTGGACTTGCGTCAGCCACTGATGGCTACGTACTCTTACGTGATGGCTCTGTTGCTGCTACCGGTACCGATGAGTTCTTTTTCTACGGGAAGGATATGACACCCAGCGGAGTGGCAATCGGTGATGCAGCGGTCCCTGGGACTATCGGAAGTGCCCCGGCGATCCGCACAGCAGATGGTGCATATGTGTTTTTGGGCGATTACGGCCTTCCTGGTGGAATTAGGCAGCGTTCAGACAACCAATTGATAAACTATGGTTTCGCAGAAAGGCGATATACCGTCGTCTACGCCGAAACTATTGCGATTAACATTGATGAGTCAGTTGGACGTTTCACGGGCGGTGATGATTTCGTCCATGTATCGGAAACCGATTTCGTCGTGATCCAGGCTGACAACCCGAACTCTGCAATTGATGACTTTCTGGCCTACTACCCCGGTATCAACCCAGCGGGACTTGACCGCTCCGTTCCACTTGGCGATCTATTCCCCGAATTATCGACAATCGACTTCGACCGCATCACCGATATTTCCTCGTCCGAAGGTCAAATCCACCTGCTCCTCTCCGGTGACGACGGCCTCTGGCTCTTCGCAGCACGCGACCCATCTGTCGTCCCCGAACCAACCGCCGTCTGGCTTGGTGCCCTGCTAGTAGCCGGCTTCGGTGTTTTGAGAAAACGACGGGGGTAGTTCAGCATCCTTTAGCGGCTTCGCCAATTTAGGAACGAACGCAAAATAACTTCCGCCTAATTCTTGATCGATCAGTTGATTTATTCTGCATCAAAATGCCCCGAAGGGGCAGTCACACGACAGCCTAGGGCAACGCCCTAGGAATTTGTATCGGCAAGATTACAACGCCCTGAAAGGGCAAAACTGACTGCTCGCGAACTAGAATATCTTCAGTCCCAAGGCATTGAAATAATGGACGCGTTCAAATGACTGATTCAACGACGACGGGATATTGGCTCATTGAAATTGACGAAACCGCGCCGCTCCTTGCCGACCCCGAACTCCGTTCGGTCGCGCGGCACGTGTTGCAATGGATCGCCAAGACTGTCTCGGCCCGACTACATCTTGATCAGCAGGACGTCACATTGACGGTCATTGATGCGAACTACCACGGGGCCTATCCCTGTCTTGCCGCCAAGCACGCTTCAGGAGTGGTCCCCGATTGGCTTGCCGATCAAATCGAATCGGCCGTCCGCGACACGCTGGCTGAAACGAGCGTTTCGCGATTTTTGGTGTCGCTGGTGTAGTGGTTCGATTAATCGGCTGCTGACTCAGCCGTTGGGCCAACTTCAATCCTGCTTGAGCCGACGGCGCTAGCCGCGGTTGAAGTGCGATTGGTTGTCACATTTAAGAACCCGCGGCTAGCGCCGTCGGCTCAAAAAAAACCGCACATCGCTCCTAACCTGCTTTGCTCATCCGAATCTCGCGCCCTTGCGTCGGGTGATAAACGGCCGGTTCGTCGTAGCCGTCGCCGTCCCAGTCGCCGGCGATGGGTTGATCGTTGGCTGTCCCCATCTCGAACACCCGGTCGCGGGCGTCGAGTGAGTGGTCGCCGTTGGAGTCGAGTGTCCAACGACCGGCGGCGTAGGTGCCGATGTCGTCGATGCCGTCGCCGTTCCAGTCGCCAACGACAGGCAGTCCATCGCCGAACGCGAAGCTGGCGTCGCGCTCGTCGAAGCGGCCATCGCCATTGATGTCGAGCCAGAAAGAGCCGCCACGGTAGACGCCGATAGTGGCGATGCCGTCGCCGTTCCAGTCGCCGGTGATGGGAATGTCGCCCGCGACTCCATAGTGGAAGACATGGTCGATCAGGTCAGCGCGCGGTTCGCCATTTTTGGTGAGCCGAAGTGTGCGATTGCCGAGGGTGGCTTCGTCGGGCACCGGTGGCATGTTCTTCATTTTGTCGGCGATACGAGTCGGGTAGTTCTCGGCATCGGGCTGGCCCGGTTCGTGAGCGATGTGATGAGGGTCGCCCGGCCACGCAGGTCCGAAGATGGCGATGTCGGTTTTGCCATCGCCATCCCAATCGCCGGTGGCGGGCAAGTCGGCTTTGGTTCCGAGTTTGACGTACAGGTCCGTCGCGTCCCAACGGCCATTGCCGTTGAGGTCGAGTAGCCAATGGCCATGCAGGTAAATGCCCATTTGTTCGCGACCATCACCATTCCAGTCGCCCGAGATGGGCCGCGCGTCAGGGTGACCGAAGACGAGGGCTTCGATGGTGTCGTCGTTACCATTCTCGTCTTCACCGATAAGGCGAAGCCATTCGCCCCGTTCGGTGTCGTTTTCGATTTGGGTGGTATCGAGCATCTGAGTGGCTAAGAGCACCCGCGATGCTTCGTCGATGCGCATCGAACGAGGCTGGCCACTATTGATGACGCTCAGATGCCACGTCCAGCCACCGACCGAGCCGCCGAAGTCGAACGGATCGACGACCACACGCGTGATACGGAATAGCGGATCGTAAGGGGGCGCGAGCGGCGCTGGAGGACCGAAGAAGACTTGTGGAGGCAGCTCGGGCGGGTCTTCGGGCGGGAACCAGAACGTTGTGGTCTGCACTTCGCTGAAGTTGTTTTCGAGGCTGTGCTGTCCGACACCGAGCGGAATCCGCACGATCGCATCGTTGCCAAATCGCAGTCGGAACTGTGACACGATTTGGCTCTCGGTTTCGGTCATGTGGTCGATTTGTTGACCGTGGGCCGAGGGCAACGGATTCACAGCCAAACCACCAAGCGAACCTTGGGTGTCGATGCCATCTATGAGCCCTTCGGGGTGAACTTCAATCACGGCGTAGGTGCCGCCAGGGAGTCCCGTGAACTGATAGAATCCATTGGCATCGGTCGTTGTGCGGAGCGGTCCCGGCGGATAGACATCGGGCAACACGTCTTCGCTGAAGATGGGATCGCCCGAAATGCCGTTGCGAAGTTCGATGACGATGCCGACGAGCGGCGTGTCGTCGCTCGTCCGCTGTCCGTCGCGGAGGGGGCTGATGTCTTCAGGCAGCGGTTCGCTGGTAAGAATCGGCGCGCCGTCGATAAAGACATAGCCGCTAAGCTGAGCGGGGGGCATTTCACAGAAGTCGTATTCAACCAGATGCTGGTCGCTGCCGACGAGAATGTCGCCCATGTGATTGGCACCGAAGTACGAACCGCCACCACTACCGATGTGATAGCCGGCGTCGAAGTAGTCTTCGGGTTGAAGCTGGCGGACCGAATAGTGGCCCGGCGGCAGGTTGTCGAATTTGTAGCGACCGTCGTCGTCGGTGACGGTCGTTTCGATGACTTCGCCATCTGCGTTGAGCAGTTGAATCGTCACGCCACCCAGTGGCGGATAGTCGGGGTCGGGCTCACAGTCGGGTGTGGTCGTGACGTGAACGACACCCATGATGCTACCGGGCAGCAGTTCGCCACAGTTGTACTGGGTGCCGGCGTCGCCATAGTCGATTGTGATTTCACAGATCATGTCGCCCGGGTTGGTGGCGGTGCCGCCCAGGTTGCCGGGGGTGTCGAGGCCATCGAGCCAACCGGTAGGCTGGATTTCCATGACACAATAGGTGCCCGCTTCGAGATTCGAGAATTGGTAGAAGCCACCCGCGTCGGTCACGGCGCGGAGTCCGGTGTCGTTGCCACCCGCGTCGATGAGTTTGAGCGTGACACCGGCGATGCCTTCTTCGCTGGGGCGATCGAAGCTGCCATCGTTCGAGCGGTCGTGATAGACGTAGCCCGAGAGGGTGACACCAACTTTCTCGCAGAAGTCGTACTGCGTCGCGTCTTCTCCCGAGCCGAGTTGGATGCCGGTGATGAGGTCGTTGGTCACGACACCGCCAGCGGTGCCGGCACGTTCGCCACCGTCGTAGTAGCCGCTGGGCTGGTGTTCGAAGA
>JBGSWC010000371.1:0-3252 GCA_041752635.1 Pirellulales bacterium
CCGGGTAGGCGAAAATCGTGTCGACGCCGTGATTGACGAGCGATTGCACCAAAATGTCGGCACCGCTAGAGAGTTCGGTCTTCGCTCGGATTGCTGTCGCCACGGTTCTTCCACCTACTAATTTGTCGAGAAATCTGTCTATCCGCGATAGCTTCAACGGCTGTTACGGCGAGCGCTGCTGCCCTTCGAAACAAGCCTGTTAGTATAGGTTGGCGATGGGCCGAAAACAACCTAGCGAGCCGCGCTCAGTGAACATTCAACCCTTATGATTAACCCTCGGTGTAAAGGCGGGGAGCTTTCGGAGGGCGGGGAACCCATTTTGCCACGAGCTTTCCGTTGGCACGGCGATTGCAACTACGACCGAGCATTCAATTATTCCCCACCAACACTCGTTACGAGGCCTCGATCATGTTATGGGCCATTTTAACTTGGATTATTTTCGGTATCGTCTGTGGGCTGCTCGCCCGCTTGTTAATGCCAGGCCGTCAGCCAATGGGTTGGCTGGCAACAATGGTTTTGGGGGTTGTGGGCTCATTCGCAGGTGGTTTCATCGCCTACCTCGTGCGGGGCGGTGAACCGCTTCAGCCATCTGGATTCCTCATGTCCCTCTTGGGGGCAGTGGTTGTATTGGCGATCTCGCGCTATGCCGGTCGAGATCGAGCCAGCACGATCTGATTTTCAGATCGTTTTACACAGCGCCCATTGAACGTGCCGCCGCATGGTGGGCCTGTTTTTGCTGCACCTCGAGTGCTGTGCCGAGTATGCCACTCGATCATCCTCCGACCCGTCTTGGAATCGTAAACGAATACAGCACCACGACGGCTCCCCCTGCCATCAAACTCCAAGGTGCCCAGTCGGGCGGCGAGATATCGCGGCCACTATTTGCCACCTGACCTTTTCGTACCTCGGGCTTGAGGACTGCCTTTTCGACTGCGAGCGCCTCGACGCCCAACAGGCAAGAATAGGCCCCCACGGCTAAGAAAAAAGCTCGCCACATGGCGGTCGATCCTCGAATGCTAGTTGATTATTGGGGAAGTCCATCACCCGTTATCGACCAGCGAAGGCTTGGCCGACGATTTCGTGTGGTCGTTTGACGACCCTGCCGACTGTTCGGGTTACAACGCTAGATGGTTGTACCACTGCATGGTGGCCTCGGGGCCGGGCGTTGTATGATGCAACGCCATGCCTGCCGATTCTCCCGATCCTCGTCCGCCCGTTGCCATCACTTCGTCCCCCGGCTTTGCCGAGTGGCTCGTCGATCAAGGTATTGCGCTCGCTATTACCACCTACCAAGCCGGGCGGCTGTTGTTAGTCGGTGTGAATGAAAAACAACGACTCGTCGTTCATCAACGCCAATTCCCCCGCGCGATGGGGGCTTGGAGCGATGGTGATCGGTTTTGGCTTGCAACGAAATACCAACTGTGGCAGTTCGTCGATGTCGCTGCCGAACAAGAATCCGAACCGAGCGAGCGGTTCTACCTGCCGAAGGTGGCCCACACTGTTGGCGAAGTTGACATGCACGATGTGGTCGTCGACGCCGCCGGCCAAGTGCAATTCATCGCCACGCGGATGAACTGCCTCGCACAACTCGATGCGAAGGCCAATTTTCGCCATGTTTGGCAACCCGCTTGGCTCGACGACTTAGTGTCGGAAGACCGCGCGCATGTGAATGGACTCGCGCTTCGCGACGGCCGCGCGCGGTACTGCACTGTGTGTGGCGAAACTAATACCCGCAAGGGTTGGAAAGCAAATCGCGAAACGGGGGGCGTCGTCGTCGATATCGAATCGAATGAGGTCGTGGGTCGCGGTTTCTCGATGCCCCACTCGCCTCGGTGGCACGACGAGCGGCTGTGGGTGCTCAACTCGGGTGAGGGGCAACTCGGCACGGTCGATCCTGCCGAAGGCAAGTTTACGCCAGTCGCATTTTGTCCCGGCTACTTGCGCGGGCTCGCCTTTGCCGATTGTTGGGCTTTGGTTGGCTTATCGCGACCCCGCTACAAGACGTTTAGTGGACTGGGACTCGATCGCGAGTTAGCCAAACGCGGCCAACAGCCACAAACGGGCGTGATGGTTGTCAACACCAAAACGGGCATGGTCGAACATTGGCTGCGTATCGAGGCCCGCATTGTTGAGCTGTATGACGTTGTCGTGCTGCCCAACACGAAGCGTGCGCGCTGCTTGAGTCTCAAGAACGACGACTTGGCAAGGAATGTTTGGGTTGCCGGACAGGGCGAGAACGTCCGCAAGTTCGAGATTCGTAAAGCAAATAAAAAGAGCGGCGAACACGAACCAGGATCGCACTAGATTCCCGCCAAGGCGGTAAGCTTGTGGCAGCGATTTCCCGTCTTGTCGTCACCTTCGCAAGCATCAGGACCTTCGCAAGCATCAGGGTCGCCCTCGATGGTGCTGCGAACTGTTGCCAATTCGGCCGCCAAAGCTCACAGCCTCGGCGCGGGAATGAGGGGCTACTCTGCGTCAGCAGCGTCATCCTGCGCCTTCTCACTCTGCCACTTCAAGTCGGCGACCATCTTGTGAAATGCCTCGGCCTCGGCTTCGACGAGCACCTGCGGGCCATAGAATTTGATGTACCAAGTCCCCTCGTCGGGAGTTTCGATCATGGCGCCCAGCATGCGATAGTCAGGGCGTTCGGTCTTGGGTCCGAACGGTCCGCGGGGCATGTCGAAATAGGTGCCGGCAATGTCAAGTTGGTGAATGACCAGCGGATCGGCCATTGTCTTTTCTTTTTTCATTGCGTCGGCACCATCCGCATCGCGGCCCAGTCGAAACTGGCCAATCCAGCGTTGCATGTTGGCTTCGATCGTGCCGCCGGCCTGCGAAATTGTCAGTCTGCCCGTTGGGGCCGGTGGTTTTTCACTCGCTCCTTCGACCGGCGGAGTGGTGATTAGGAACTCGTGCTCGATGATTCGTGTCGCTGGCTCGACATGCTCCCAAGTTCCCGGCAAGACGATCGTCAGTTTGCCTGCGCCAACCTTAACGGTGTGGGGTTTAGCGGGCTCGGTCGGGGCACCGGCTTCCACTTCAGTAGCTGCTGGTTGCGTTTCTGCTTCGACCGGAGTGATCTGTTCTTGTGACGTGGCGGTCGAGGCGATTAGTGAAACTAAAAGTGCTGCTGCGATCCAATTTTGTCGTTTCATGGTCGAACTTCTTTCGTTATTCCGGATTATTCTCGGTTGGTGTTTCGTTGTTCGGCGTTGCTTCGTTGTCGTTGCTGCTGAGGACAAAAACCAGCAA
>JBGSWC010000372.1:0-2229 GCA_041752635.1 Pirellulales bacterium
GTGGTTACCTTACCCGCGGCTAGCGCCGTCGGCTTAAGGTGGCCAAATTTTGTTGTCGAAATTGGCCGCGCGGTGTGGTAGAAAGGGGGCATGAAACTCTGTTCGACAAACACTGCTATACAACCCAGAGGGTGGCACCCGACGCCTCAACCCTTTCCACTAGACTCTCCACTCTCAACTCTCAACTCTCAACTCTCAACTCTCAACTCTCAACTCTCAACTCGCAAAAATGGGTTTTGTCCAAAACGTCACCAACTGGTCAGTCAAAACCCAGGTACGAAATTCGCTGGCGATGTGCGAAAGCGACTGGAAAACAAGTGGTTTTTTCGATTTCGTCGCGAGACAAAATCCGGGGTTTTGTCCCCTCCAATCGTGTTGGCTGTTTTGTGGACAAAATGGTCAGAACGCCGGGGCGATAACGACGACAAGAGTGGGCCGAGCGCACCCGGCCCCGTAGTGGACCTTGTTAAAGGTCCATCACGCCGCGCAAAAGCTGCTGGAGGTTTAACAACCTCCACTACGATGCCACTAATACCCGAGCTAGAACTTCCAACGAAACTCGCCGCGCACACCGCTGATGTTGTTGCTGTCGTCGAGCCAGCCATGCATCGCGTCGAAGCGCAAGAGATGAGCGTTGGAGATCGGCACTTGGTAGCGAGCGCCGATGCCATATTGATCGCCGGCGGCGTTGCGATTGGGGTCGTTGCCCATCACCCCCAGCGCGGCGGCTTCGACGATCAGTTGCTGGTCGAAATTCTCGCCCAGCAGGTCGACGCCCAGGGCGGCGCCGAAGGTGTCGTTGCCGGTGGCGTCGAGCGTGGGATAGCCGGTGAGTCCATCGACCTGAAACAAAATGCCCGTGTTGAACAGCACATCGCCAAACGCGGCAGCCCGGGCGGCCGGTTGGGGGCGACCGAAGCCGGCGAAGAAGTTGCAATAGGGAATCACATTGTAAGGGTTTTCGCTAATGAGAGAATTTTCGCAAAGCAAGAGCACACCATCGGCCGTGCGGAGGTCTTCGGGGCCATCTTGGCCAAAGTTGATGATGGCCCGCAGCGAGTTGCTGACGCGATTGAAGTAACGCCTTGTGTAGGAAGTACCAATGTTGTGGTAGCTCCGGCCGCGTCCGTCGGTGTCGTCGACGAAGGCGTAACCGAGCTCGAAGTAACCGCCGCGCGATTCGATGAATGTGGTCGCCCCGAACAGCCGAGCGGCATCTTCATCGGCTGGTTGCGCGAGCGTCGAGACGTTGTCGAAGGCGGCGAAGAAGGTGATGTCGTAGTTCGACTAATCGAAGCGAGGGTTATTGCGAGCTGGGAGCGTTGCCGCCACGCCCCACATGGCGTCTTGCATCCAAATGCCGTTCTGAAACAGCAAAGGAATGAGTCCGACCGCGATGGGCATGTCGAAGTTCGAGTAGGTGTGCTCGGCACCACCAAGCATGTAGCCCAGGTCGCCCTCGAAGAACAGCGTGTCGGCACCATCGTCGAACAAGTCGAATTCGTTGAAGAACTCGCCATTTTCGAACCGCATGAACTGACCATTTTCTTGAAAGGGGTTCAAGAACATATGAAATCGCTCGGTCGAAGTGACCCAAAAATCGACGTCGAGATTGAGCCGATGGGCGAGCACCGACGCGTCTTTGGCGATGTTGTTGTTTTGAGCCACACCAATTCGGTAGTCGCCATAAACGAACAGTTGGGGACGCGAAGGGTTGGTCGGTCCAAACAGGTCGCCCGGCGGCGGCAGCACGCCCGCGCCATAGAAGGGATAGGGCCACTCGATCCACGGCCGCTGTGTCGGCACGAGCGACTTACCGCCATAGATGCCAATGTCGTCGTAGGGAGTCCATGGCAGATGGTCGTAAACCGGATCGCCACTGAAGTCGCCACTCGAATAACACGACAACTGCGAACGACAGTCGAGCAGAGGGGGGTGCTCGACGACATGAGACTCGTCGTCTTTTGCTTTGCCTTGGGCTTCGCCCGCTTCGCAAGGGGGAGTTGCACCGATCTCGAGCGGAGGTGGCGGAAACAACCCAAAGCGACCAACCGATGGTTGATAAACCGATGGCAAGCAAGGATCCCAAGCCACCAACATATCTCCCCTCCCTTGAAGGGAGGGGTTGGGGTGGGGATTTGATGGGGTGTCCAACTCGAACGGCGTCGCCGTTTGAGGATCGTTCGCTTCGGAGTGAGCCTGATCGGGTTGGTGGCCCACCACCTCGGC
>JBGSWC010000373.1:0-6480 GCA_041752635.1 Pirellulales bacterium
GAGACCCGCGCGGCGGCCGAGCGGCGGATCTTGCCGACGCTCGCCGAGCGCATCGTGGCGACCGACGCCGACGAAAATCCACTGAGCCTCGCCCGCTACCATGCCGAGCAGGCGGGCGTCGCTGACGACATCCACTTTCAACAACGCGAGTTTCGCGAGCTGCAGAGCAGCCGCAAGTTTGGCTGTATCGTCACAAATCCCCCCTATGGAATGAAGGTGGGGGACGAGCGCGAGGCAACCGAACTGTACCGCGACATGCCGCTCGTGCTGCGTGGGCTGCCGACATGGTCACATTTTATTTTGACCGCGCGCGATGATTTCGAACAACTGATCGGTCAAACGGCCACGCGTCGTCGAAAGCTCTACAATGGTCAGATCCGCTGTACGCTCTATCAGTTTCTCGGGCCGAAACCACCGTCGATGCACCGGCCGCGCGAAGTGGACAACGCGAACGCCGGCGCCATGGATGGCGAGACGAGCGAAAATGCGAAACCACCGCCACGTCCTGTGATGACGCCCGTCTTTGGCGGTCTGCCAGCCGACATCGAGCGGCAGGAGCAAGACTTCGCCAATCGCCTCACGAAACGCGCGCGGCATTTGCGAAAGTGGCCAACCAAACGCCACATCGACTGCTTTCGGTTATATGATCGCGACATTCCCGAGATTCCGCTGGCGATCGATCGCTATGCCGACACCCTGCACGTGGCCGAGTACGTCCGCCCCCATGATCGCACTCCCGCCCAGCATGCCGATTGGCTCGACCGCCTGGCACGTGTGGCGGCAGATACGCTCGAAGTCGATCGCAAGCTGGTGTTCATGAAAGTCAGGCAACGGCAACGCGGCGCCGCGCAGTACGAACGTGTCGCCACCGCAAGCGTCACCCGAGTGGTACACGAAGGCGATTTGCGATTTCGCGTGAACCTCTCCGACTATCTCGACACCGGGCTATTTCTCGACCACCGCATCACGCGGCAGAAGGTGATGGCCGAATCCCGCGACAAACGCTTCTTGAATCTGTTTGGCTACACCGGTTCGTTCACGGTCGCAGCCGCCAAAGGGGGGGCGGCCGAGACGACAAGCGTCGATCTCTCGAACACCTACCTCGATTGGGCGGCCGACAATTTGGAACTGAATGGTTTCAAGGCAAGCGGTCCACACCAACTCGTGCGAAGCGACGTGCAAGATTGGCTCACGACGCTGCGATGCGAACCGCTGTTTGATTTGGCAGTGGTCGATCCACCCACATTTTCGAATAGCAAACAACTCGACGACGACTGGGACACTCAAGAGCGACACGCCGAACTTCTTCGGGAACTGGCCAAGCGGATGCCACCCGGCGGGGTGGTCTATTTCTCGACCAACTTCCGCCGCTTTAAACTCGATGTCGATCGGCTATCGATGTACGCCATTCGCGAGATCAGTCACCAAACGGTGCCCGAAGATTTTCGCAACCAGCGAATCCATAAATGCTGGCGGCTGATTGTTAGTTAGATTTTTTTGACGCAAAGACGCAGAGACGCAAAGAAGCGCAGAGAGATTCGTCATTCCCGCCAGCGAGGGAATAACATGTTGGTTTGTGTCGCATGGTTTCAAGAAACGGCGAACCGCTTACAATACGCCCGATGACCAGCGAAAATGACCAACTCGAAGCACCCTTGCCGCTCGCGGGCGAGCGTGTTGGCATATTGGGCAAGCTGGCGAGCATGTCGCGAACCGACGCCGCGCGGCTTTGCCGTCGCGCCGGGGGTGTGCTGGTTTATCCAGTAGATGCGAGTGTGACTTTGCTGGTCAGGGGCGAGCTAGCCGATGCCGCGCCGTTGGCCGACGAGTTGGCGACAAAACTTGCCGAACAGCGAACAGTCACCATCGACGAGACCAACCTGCTCGACCGCGTGGGGCTCGTCGACTCGGGTCGCGATGTGAGTCGGCTCTACACGCCGGCGATGCTCGCGGGTGTGCTCGGGGTGCCATTGGTGGCCGTCAGGCGATGGATTCGCAAGGGCTACTTGCTGCCCGCTTGCGAGGTCCGCCGACTGGCCTATTTCGATTTTCCCGAAGTGGCGATTGGTCGCCGGCTTGCCGATTTGCTTCGCCATGGCGCGAGTTTGGCCGCGATCGACAAGAAACTCGCCGAGTTCGAGCGGCAGCTTCCCACTGTCCCGAGACCATTGGCCGAACTGGCGGTGGTGGTCGAAGGGGGCAATCTGTTTCTGCAACGCGATGGCGCGATGGCCGAGGCGAGCGGCCAACGGCTCTTTGCGTTCGATGACGACGACTTGGCCAGCGAAGCAGACGAAGCCAGCACTTCGCATGTGATCACGTTTGCTATGCCCGACGACGAAGAAACGGTCGATCCCGACACATTGCGAGTCGAAGCCCTGGAGCTGGCCGACCGGGGCGAGCTCGCGCGGGCGATTGAGTTGTTTCGAGCCATCCATCTGTCGGGCGATGCCGATGCCGACGATCACTTTCTGCTGGCCGATTTGCTGTATCAATCGGGTCAGCCATTGGCCGCTCGCGAGCGCTATTACATGGCGATTGAGTGTGACGAAGACTTGATCGAAGCCCGCGTCAACCTGGGGGTGTTGCTGGGCGAACTGGGCGAAACTGACCTCGCAGTTTCGGCCCTTAAGGGAGCGATCGACCAACATCCGGGCTTCGCCGATGCCCACTATCATCTCGCGCGGCTACTCGAACAGCAACAACGCAGCGACGATGCCAGCGAGCATTGGGAGCAATTTCTGGAACTGGCACCCGAGAGTCCTTGGGCCGATGAAGCGCGTGCGAGTTTGCCGAGTTGATTTTCGACGCAAAGTCGCAAAGTCGCAAAGAAGCGCAAAGCTCCGAGCTATTCCCACGTTCGCGGGCATGCCGAATTTTCTCTGCGCTGCTTTGCGTCTCCGCGACTTTGCGTCGAAAAAACTGCACCGGTAAGCCGATTGGTGATAGCATTTCAACTGCTATCGACTCGCATGGTAGAGAGCCATATTCTTCTCGTCCCCGCGCGGAATCTGTCTCTCCCCCCGAGCACGGTATGTACAAACTGCTGCTTTGCTGGCGTTATCTACGGACTCGTTACATTGCCCTCGCTTCGATCGTGAGCGTCATGCTCGGCGTGGCGACCATGATTGTCGTGAATGCTGTGATGGAGGGCTTCTCGCACGAGATGCAGGCCCGCATGCATGACGTGCTATCAGACGTGGTGGTCGAAAGTCGCAGCCTCGAAGGGATGTGTGACCCCGAATGGCACATGCAGAAGATCAAAGAGGCAGTCGGCGACGATGTCATTGGAATGACCCCCACGGCTCACGTGCCGGCGATGCTCGGTTTCACCGTCGGCGATCAACACATCACCAAGCAAGTCACGATCATTGGCATCGACGAAGCGACCTATTCACAGGTCAGTTCGTTTGGCAATTATTTGCAACATCCGGCCAACCGCGAGCACGTTGATTTTAAGCTCAAAGAAGAGGGCTACGACGTCGTCGATCATCAGGCCGAGGATGCTGAGCAGGCACGGCCGCGCAAGCAAATGGAATTCGCCGGCTGGCGATATCGTCGCCAGAAAGCTGCGTTCGCACCGAAGTTCGACGTTCGCGAGAGCGAGGCCAAGCCCAACGCCGACCCCTTTTCCGGCGCGGCATTTGTTGAGAATGCGGAAGGGGAACAAGGGCACACCTTCGACCCGGCTACCGAACAGCACACGGGCACCGTGATGGGCATCGCCATCGGCAGCTATCGCGGCAGCGATGGCAGTGATGGTTTCTTGTTGCTGCCGGGAGACGATATCGAGGTGACCTACCCCTCGGCGGGTCGAGTACCGAAACCGCTGTCGGCCCACTTCACTGTGGTCGACTTCTACGAAAGCAAGATGAACGAGTACGACGCGAGCTTTATGTTCGTGCCGCTCGCGAAGCTGCAAGACCTGCGCGGAATGATCGACCCGGCAACCGGCAAGCGGTTCGCCAACACGATTCAGCTCAAGGTCCGCGAAGGAGCCGACCTGAACACTGTACGCGACAAGTTGCGCGATGCGTTCCCGGCGCAGCTCTATGTCGTGAACACCTGGCGCGATAAGCAGGGGCCGCTGCTCGCAGCCGTGCAAATGGAAACGGCTGTGCTGAACGTGCTGCTGTTTATGATCGTCGCTGTTGCCGGCTTTGGCATCTTGGCGATCTTTTTCATGATCGTCGTCGAAAAAACTCGCGACATCGGCATTCTCAAGAGCCTTGGCGCGAGTGGCCAAGGAATCATGGGCATTTTTCTCACCTACGGTTTTAGCCTCGGGCTGGTCGGCGCTGGCGTCGGTGCCGTGATCGGGCTGTTGTTTGTGGAACACATCAACGAAATCGCCGACCTCTTGGCCGTGGCGACGGGCCAGCCGGTGTTCGATCCGAGCATTTATTACTTTTACAAGATACCGACGATCGTGCGTCCGTTTACCGTGACTTGGATCGCGCTGGGGGCGATGCTGATCGCGGTGCTTGCGAGCGTATTGCCCGCGATTCGCGCGTCGCGACTGCATCCGGTGCAGGCGCTTAGATTCGAGTAGCCCACGCGTCATTCCCGCTTACTTCCGTCATTCCCGCGCAGGCGAGAATCTAGACACGATGCAAACAAAATGAGATGGGTCCGCAGTCGAGCGAACGTTGGTGAAATTCAATGCCTGCCTTTTGATGCTGCGAACCATGCCATTGTAGAACACAACTCTCGAGATCCCCGCCTCTGCGGGAATGACTCTGCTCTAGACTGAATAACGAAAACGCGTTCGAGATACGAACATGAACATCAAGAACTCACTTATCACCTGTCGCGGACTCACCAAGAGCTATCGCAAGGGTCCGCTCGAAGTGCCTGTGCTCGGTGGGGTCGACCTGCGCGCGGAGCGTGGCGAGTTGCTCGCCATTATCGGACAGAGCGGGAGCGGCAAAAGCACTCTGCTGCACTTGCTCGGCACCCTCGACCGGCCCGACGCCGGCGAGGTGATGTTTGAGGGAAATCGCATCGACAACTTGCCAGCCGCCGGTCGCGACATTATTCGCAACCGACATATCGGGCTGATTTTTCAGTTCTATCACCTGTTGCCCGAGCTCACGATGCTCGAAAACGTGCTCGCTCCGGCGATGATTCGCCATGGGCTGTTCGCCTACTGGCGGCAGCGGGCCAAGTACCGCCGCCGGGCTGAAGAACTGCTCGAACTCGTGGGGCTCACACATCGACTGCACCACAAACCCCGCGAACTGTCGGGGGGCGAGATGCAGCGGACGGCTATTGCGAGGGCGCTCATTGCCGAACCCAAGCTGCTGCTTGCCGACGAACCGACCGGCAATCTCGACCGGCAAACCGGCGGCGAGATATTGGCCCTCTTGCGGCGGTTGAATGCAGAGCAGGGGCTCTCTATCATCATGGTCACTCACGACCCGCACATTGCCAACCAAGCCGATCGCACGATTCGCTTGGCTGAAGGGCGGGTCGAGAACGCCTCGGCACAGGCGGCTTAACCGGCGGCGCGAACGTCGTCGCCCGGTGGTCGGTCTTGGTTGGGGCGATATTCCCCCTCCTGCCGAGTTCGTTCATGTCTAGCCAAATCTATCTCGATGGCCACTTGGTGCCCGAGAGCGAAGCCAAAATCAGCGTGTTCGACCATGGTCTGTTGTACGGCGATGGTGTCTTCGAAGGTCTGCGGAGCTATGGCGGCAAAGTTTTTCGCATGGCCCAGCATCTCGACCGGCTGTGGGATTCGGCCAAGGCGATCTTGCTCGAAATCCCCATGACCAAAGCCGAGATGGAAGCGGCCGTCAACGACACGCTCAAAGCCAACAATGTCGTCGATGGTTATGTGCGACTCGTCGTGACACGGGGTGTCGGCACGTTGGGCCTTGGCCCCGACCGCTGCGAGAAACCATCGGTCATCATCATCGCGGCATCGCTGGCGCTGTACCCCGCCGAATTCTACGAGAAGGGGCTCGAAATCATCACTAGCAGCGTCATTCGCAACCATCCGGCGGCGCTAAGCCCGCGAATCAAATCGCTCAATTACCTGAACAACATTCTCGCCAAGATCGAAGGGATGCAAGCCGGTTGTATCGAAGCGATGATGCTCAACCACAAAGGCGAAGTGGCCGAGTGTACGGGCGACAACATTTTCATTGTCCGCGACGGAAAAATCGCAACGCCACCGCTCGACGCGGGCATTCTGGCGGGCATCACCCGCGATGCGGTGATTGAACTCGCGCGCAGCGAAGGAATCGATACCCGCGAATTGGCAATCACCAAACATGACGTTTATGTAGCCGACGAAGTTTTCCTTACCGGCTCGGCCGCCGAGGTGATTCCTGTCGTCAAGATCGACGGCCGCGTGATTGGCGACGGTAAGCCGGGGGCGATGAGCAAGATGCTGAAAGAGAAATTCGCCGCGATGGTACGGCAGTAGCCCGTAGCGGAAGTCGCCAAGACTTTCGGTCTGTGTTCCGTGCGAGC
>JBGSWC010000374.1:0-7317 GCA_041752635.1 Pirellulales bacterium
CCGCCCGGCGTGGCAGCGGTTCGGCGAGGCAGCGGGGCATCTCGATCGCGGCGAGTTCGGTCGGCGGTGGCTGCAGGCCCAGCGATTGCTTCAGCAAAACAGCCTCGCCTACCCCGATCCGCGCGATCCGCACGCACGCAAACATCCCTGGGAACTCGATGCGTTTCCGCTGGTGATTGGGGCCGACGAATGGGCCCAGGTCACGGGCGCGCTGCGGCAGCGGGCGCTATTGCTCGAAGCGGTGCTTGCCGATTTGTGGGGACCCCAGCGGTTGCTGGTCCAGCGATTGCTGCCGCCGGAGTTGATCTTCCACCATCCAGGATTTTCGCTGGCGCTCGTCGGCAGCCGACCGGCGTCGGCGCGTCGGTGGATCGACAGCTACGGGGCCGACCTCGCGCGATCGCCCGATGGAACTTGGTGGGTGCTCGCCGACCGGACCGAGGCTCCGTCGGGGGCAGGTTTCGCTCTAGAGAATAGGCTCGCGATGTCGCGGATGTTGCCCGATGTGATTCGGCAATGCCGCGTCGAGCGGCTCGCCCCTTATTTCATTTCGTTGCAAGAACGCCTGGCCGAGGCGGTTCCTCAGCCGACGAGCAATCCACGCGTCGTGTTGTTGTCGCAATCGGCCGGCAGCCCGAACTTTTTTGAAGATGCGTTTCTCGCGCGCTATTTGGGTTACACGCTTGCGGAGGCGGGCGACTTGGCTGTTCGCAAAAACCGCGTTTATCTCAAGACGCTCGGCGGCTTGGTGCCAGTCGATGTGGTGTTGCGTCGCCCCGACAGTTTGCAGTGCGATCCGTTGGAACTCGATGCCGGGGCGACGAGCGGCATTAGCGGCGTGCTGCAAAGTGTGCGTGCGAATCAGGTCGCGTTTGCGAATCCGCTGGGCAGCGGGCTCGTCGAGTCGGCCGCCTTCATGGCATTTATGCCGTCGCTTTGCAAACACATTCTGGGCGAGCCGCTGCTCATGCCGGGAGTGGCGACTTGGTGGTGTGGCACCGACGAAGGTCGTGAGATGGTGCTCAAGCGACTGGGCGAACTTATTGTCAAACCCGCTTACCGCCGTCGTGTGAGCATGGCAGTCGAGACGCGGCGACTACAAAAGCTCGACAAGCGCGAGCTCGCCGAGCGGATCAAAGCCGAGCCTTGGAAGTATGTGGGCCAAGAGCGCGTGAAACGCTCGACCGCGCCGACTTGGAACAACGGCGACGTCGGCCCGGCCTACATCGCGCTGCGAGCCTTCGCGGTCGCTGACGGCGACAACTATCGCGTCATGCGAGGCGGGCTCGCGCGGGTTTCGACGAATCTCGATCCGCTCGAGCTGTCGCTGCTCGATGGCGAGCGGAGCAAAGACACCTGGGTGCTGGCGCGAGGTGCGGTCGCTCCGATCACGCTGTTGCCGGCGGCCGATGAGTCGATGGAATTGCGCCGAACCGGTGCCGACTTACCGAGTCGGGTGGCCGAAAACTTGTACTGGCTCGGTCGACTCGCCGAGCGTGCCGAGGCACTCGCAAGACTGCTGCGTATCGTCAGCCAACGGCTGGTGAGTGACGAAGATGTCGATCGAATTCCCGAGCTGCCGATGCTATTGCGACTCTTGGCCGAGCATGGGCAGATTGAGCCAGGTTTTGTTGTGGCCGAGATCCGTCCGCAATTGCCGGCTATCGAGAAGCTGCTACCCAAGGTGGTGTTCGACGACTTGCAGCCCGGCGCATTGAGGGCGACCGTGAGCCGAGTCACAAGCCTCGCGTCGAGTGTTCGCGACCGGCTTTCGCTTGACACTTGGCGGGTGCTGCGGCAAATGGACGAAGAGTTCTGGCCTCACGATGAATCGGCCGACCTGACCGATATGCAAGAACGATTGGCCGAGTTGCTGGTGTCGCTGGCCGCATTCACGGGACTCGTCGTCGAGAGCATGACCCGCACTCCGGCGTGGCGTTTTCTCGACCTCGGACGCCGCACCGAACGAGCCGCGCAAACGACGACGCTGCTCGCTTCGCTGCTGGCGGCCGACAAAGTTCCGGTACACGCGACACTCGAAGCGGCCCTCGAAGCTGCCGACAGTTTGATGACCTACCGCTCGCGCTACCTGACCCGACTACAACTTGCCCCGGTGATCGACTTGCTGTTGACCGACGAAACGAATCCACGTTCGATCGCCTACGGTCTGTCGGCTTGCCAGCAATACACCCGGCAACTCAACGACGACACGCCCGATCTGGTGGGCGACGTCGAACAAGTTGCCATCGACTCGTTGCTCGCACTGGTGAAGCGCTGCGACGCGATCGAACTCTCGCGTGGCTTCGCCCGCGGTCGACAACTTGAATTGCGCGATGTGCTGACGAAACTTGAGCAACAACTGCCCGAGTTTTCGAACATCTTGTCGCAGAAGTATTTCATCCACGCCGGGCCGTTGCAGCGAATGACGGAAATCGAGTCGGGCGCATAGTCGCTGAGCACGTCGCGTCACGACTTGGGTTTGTCAAGCTTGGTAAGTTGGCCCGCTTCGCCAAGTCGTGTTATCTCATGATTCCAAAAATCGCCATCACCGAACAAACCGGCGTCGCGACACGCTTTGTGAAATTTTTTTTGCAACTTGGGGTCGGCCATCAAATCGTCGACCGAGTGCCCGTCGCACGACTTGGCAAAAGCCGCTACCAGCACGTCGCGCTGCAGGTCGCGAAGATCGACGTCGCCCGGCGACGAGTCGAACAGCGTTCGCTCCGCCGGTTGCGGTGGTTGCCAACTCGCCAGCCGACGACCGTTGCCGGTCGACGGAGCGCTCGCAATCGGGTCGGCGGGGCCATCGAGCGGTGCTCCGATCTCGACTTTGTCGAGTCGCTCGCTCGCGTAGCGAACGTAGTCGGTCGACATCTCGGTGCCCATCCACTCGCGGCCCAGCTTCTTGGCCACCGCCAAAGTCGTGCCGCTGCCCGAGAATGGATCGAAGACGACGTCGCCTTCGTTGCTGCACGAGCGGACAATGCGTCCCAAAAGCTGCTCGGGCATTTGGCATCCGTGAAACCCTTGTCGTTCTTTGAACGTGCCTGCGACGCGGGCGAAATACCAGGTGTCGTCGGTCTCGCTAAAGCCATAGGCGTCAGACTGAAAATCTTGGGGGCGGTAGATCCAGGTGTCGTCGGGCAACCGCCCTTTGGGATTCGCTCGTTTGTCTCCGTAAACGAGTGCGCGAGCACTGGGGACACGAATCGCCGGGTCGTCGAAGTTGAAGGTGAACTTCTTGGGGTCTTTGACAAAGTGGAAGAGATGAACGTGGGAGCGGTTGAACTTGCGGCGGCAGTTGACGCCAAACGTGTAATACCACACCACCCAGCTACGCATCGTGAAGCCGAGCTGCCGGTTGGCGATGACCTTGAGGTCGGCGGCATATTCGTCGCCGATGGCGAGCCAAAATGTGCCATCGGGCTTGAGCAAGCGATGGACTTGTTCCATCCAACTACGCGACCATTCGAGGTAGTCGTCGTCGTTGTGCTTGTCGTCGTATTCGTCGTAATCGTAACCGATGTTAAACGGGGGGTCGGCGAACGCCAGATTGACGCATTCACTAGGCATTTGTCGCATGAGCTCGATGCAGTCGCCTTGAGCGATGCCGAGGTCGAGAGTGGGCATATTTGTTTCCGCACGGGCAGATAAAGGTAGTCCAAAACAAATGGCCTCCATGCCGACCGCAGCCTATCGCGTCGTCGCTCGACTATCAAGCCAGTGGGCGCGCGTCTTTACGCCGCCGGATCGCGAAAGTATGGTAAAGAGCCTCATCGGAAGCGAGGGGAGCGAACTTATCGACAGCGCGCTTGCTCAGCGTCGTTCAAAAACGCCGTCAAAGCAGAGTTGTTGCATGGTGGAAATCTGTGCCTATTAGGCGGAAGGGGGGATTCGATGAATTTGAATCAGTGGCGCAATTTTGTTGTGATTGGGATATTGGCAATCTTCGCCATCGCGCTGACGACGCCTGTCGCTTTGTCTCAGGACGACTTGTCTGAGAGCGCTGCGATGGCCGTGGCGAGCGAAGCCCGACTTGCCGCGCATAATTCTTGGATGCTCACTGCGTCGGCGCTGGTGCTGTTTATGACCGCGCCGGGACTGGCGATGTTCTACGGCGGACTCGTCCGCCGCAAGAATGTACTGAGCGTCATCATGCAATGTCTGTTCCTCATGGGAATGATGACCGTGTTGTGGGCCCTCTATGGCTATTCGCTCGCGTTTGGTGGCAACGATGCGGGCGAAAACCTGTGGATTGGAAACGGTGAATATCTCTTCATGGAAAACGTCGCGCGCGGATGGGACGAATCGACCTGCTCGCCCATCGAGCCGATGTTCGTAGTCGACGACTCGACTGGTTCGGCAATTCCGCAGCTCACGCACATGTTGTTTCAGGGCATGTTTTTTATCATCACACCGGCGCTCATTTGCGGTGCGTTCGCCGAGCGAATGAAGTTCAGCGCGATGGTCCTCTTCAGCCTACTCTGGGGCACCATCGTCTATTGTCCGCTGTGTCACTGGGTGTGGGACGGTGGTATTTTGGCGTTCGACGGCGACGCTTACAAAAATCCCGACGTGACGTCGACTTCGTGGGGAGGAGGCGCCCTCGACTTCGCCGGCGGCACAGTCGTTCATATTAGCTCAGGTATTTCGGCGCTCGTGTGCGCAATTTTAATCGGGCGGCGGGCCGGATGGAAGAATGACGACATGCGACCCCACAACCTCACCTACACGGCGATTGGCGCCGGCATGTTGTGGGTCGGTTGGTTTGGTTTCAACGCTGGCAGTGAACTGCTTAGCGATCACTTGACCGCCAGCGCGTTCGCGGTGACGCACTTTTCGGCAGCCGCCGGTGCGGTCGCGTGGGCCACTTATGAATGGATCACGCGCGGCAAACCTAGTGTGCTGGGAGCCGCTTCGGGAGCCGTCGCGGGCCTCGTCTGCATCACGCCGGCTGCCGGTTTCGTGAACCCAATGCCGGCTCTCGCGATGGGAGCCATCGCCGGTGTTGTGTGTGCTGTGGCCTGCGGAGTGAAGTCGAAATTCGGCTACGACGATGCACTCGACGCGTTCGGTGTCCACGGCATAGGTGGAACTTTGGGCGCCCTGTTGACGGGCGTCTTTGCCACCAGGGCCTGCTGGAACATCGCCGACGGTAAGCCGTTGGGGCTGCTGGAAGGGGGGTCGGTCATGACGGGTCAAATCGTCGCGACGGCGGTAACTTGGGTCTATAGTATTGTGGCGACCTTTGTGCTGCTAAAAATCGTCGACGTGGTCATTGGGCTGCGAATCGACGATCGCGGCGAACGAATCGGCCTCGATATCGCCGATCACGGCGAAGAAGGTTATATTCTTGGATAGCAAAACCAAATACCCACAAGAACAATCGCCTGCTTACCAATCATTGAATCTGCCCGGCGAGCCTCGCTCGTCGCGGCTTCGGAGTGATCGATCATGAAAAAAATTGAAGCCATCGTCCGGCACTATAAGCTCGAAGATGTCAAGAACGCGCTCAGCGATCAGGGGATCGTCGGCATGACCATTATCGAAGTCCGCGGCTTCGGTCGCCAAAAAGGTCATACCGAGATGTATCGCGGCACCGAATATTCGGTCGACTTTGTGCCCAAAGTGAAAATTGAAATTGCGGTTTCTGATGAGTCGATGCAGGAGGCCGTTGATACGATTGTGAAAGCCGCCCAAACCGGTCAGATCGGTGACGGCAAGATCTTTATCAGCGACCTGCAGGAAACGATCCGCATTCGCACCGGCGAAACGGGTGTCGAAGCGCTTTAGGCTTGTGCCCTCGTCCAATGCGCCATAGCCCGACGAGTGACGACTCGTCGCTGATTTTGATTCAGCGATTCAACTCCGCGCGTCGACGCTTACGGTTCGCCTCTAACTTCTTCGATTTATTTGCCAATGCCCGGTGGTACTCGAATTCGCGACAGTGTCCTCGCCGCCCGCGAGCAATTGGCCGACACACGTAGCGACATCGAGCGACGCCACTTTCAGGGACTGCCGAGCGTGCAAGTCTGTGCGCGACTTACCACGTTGGTCGATACTGTGCTGTCGCAATTATTCGAAGCCGCTTTGGCCGATCTCGATGCGACAACGGCCGACCAAGTCCGCCGCAGCGTTTCGCTTGTGGCCCACGGAGGCTACGGCCGCCGGCACCTGGCTCCCTTTTCCGATATCGATTTGATGGTCTTGCATGAAGGTCGGCATCCAAATGTGATAGCCGAGTTAGCCGCTCGGCTTACGCAAGACATTTTCGACTGTGGTCTGCAGCTTGGACACAGTCTTCGTACGCCGGCCGAGGCCATTAGCATGGCTCGCACCGATGCAGTGATTTGTTCGTCGCTCATCGAATCACGTAACGTCATCGGTTCACAGTCGCTGTTCGAGAGCTTTTGGAAGAGCTTTCGAGGCATGGTCGATCGTCGCCAAAGTGTGTTATGCCGCGAATTTGTCCAAGCCCGCAAGAACGAACGGCTCAAGTTTGGCGAAACTGTTTACTTGCTCGAACCGAACATCAAGCGTTCGCGCGGCGGGCTCCGCGATACTCATTTGCTACGTTGGTTGTGGTTTGCCAAGACCGGCTTGGCCGATCCCGATCGGTTGCTTGCCAAAGGAGTACTTTCACGGTTTGACCATCATCGGTTGCGGAGTGCTCGCGACTTTCTATTGCAAGTTCGCAACCACATGCACTTTTCTGGCTCGCAGGGGTCCGACCTGTTAACGCGCGCGGCACAATTGCAGGTTGCCGAAGCGATGGGATTCTTCGGTCGCGAAGGACTGCTGCCGGTCGAGCAGTTCATGCGCGAGTATTTCCGCCATTCGACCCACGTTTCCTTTCTCGCCAACCGCTTGATCGAGCTGACCGCGCCGGTAAGCACAGTCCGCCAAGTGCTCGAACCCGTGCTGAGCCTCACCATCGCCCGCGATTATCGCATCGGCACACAGGAAATATCGGTCACCCAGGCTGGGTCAACCAAGCTCAAAACACGACTCGAAGAAGTCATCCGACTGGTTGATTTGGCGCGTCTCCACGATCGACGCATCGCGCAAGAGACTTGGTACATGGTTTACCGTGCGGCCCCCAACTATTCGAGCGAACTGACATCGCCTGTCGTTGGACGGTTTTGTGGATTGCTAGAAAGCCCCACGCAGTTGGGCGACTCGTTGCGCCGGCTCCGCGACCTTGGTGTGCTCGAAAAAATCATCACCCAGTTCACCCGCGCGCGGGGTCTCTTGCAGTTCAATCAATACCACAAGTACACCGTCGACGAGCATTGCATTCGAGCGGTCGAAGAAGCG
>JBGSWC010000375.1:0-13953 GCA_041752635.1 Pirellulales bacterium
GACAATAAGTTAACAATGAGAGAAACCCCACAGGGGTGGCCCTAACATCTGGACGCCTGATTAGGGCCACCCCTGCGGGGTTCTCGTTCATCGGATCGAACGAGTCCCGGGGTTGCGCGGCGGCGCCGCTCCACCCCGGGCGGGTATAGGGCCGCCCCGGGGGGGCTCGCCAGAGAGATTGGTCAGACACCCGGACGGGTCATCCGCTGGCAGGAACGCGATTGAAAAGCATTGCGTCTGGATTCCCGCTCCCGCCTTCGCGACGACAGGCTCTGCGCGGGAATAACGATCGATAGCAGACGTTGCGTTGGTTCAGTTCAATGGCCAAATTTTGTTGTCGAAATGGGCCGCGCGGTGTGGTAGAAAGGACGTACTGAAAAATGTGTTCGATACGCTGCGCTGGACAAGCCAGAAAGTGGCACCCGGCTCGGCTTCCGGCAGGAAAGCGGTCAGCATTCAGCTATCAGCCAAAGGGTTTCGCTACGCGAAATGATGCGTCGACGGAGTCGACGTTCTGGCTGATGGCTGAAAGCTGAAAGCTGACCGCTTCGAAAACCCGCAGAAAAGGAGGCGAAAAACGGTTTTGTCCAAAACGTCGCCAACTGGTCGGTCAAAACCCAGGTACGAAATTCACCCGCGATGTGCGAAATCGACTGGAAAACAAGTGGTTTTTGAGGATTTCGGCGAGAGACAAAATTCGGGGTTTTGTCCCCTCCAATCGTGTTTGCCATTTCGTGGTCAAAACGATCAAACCCCACGATGTTGAACGGCCCCCGATCTGACGGCAACCGACCCTGTGTCTTTGGCGGGTTTTTGCCTTCTTTTACCGAAGTTCTGTGGCGATTCGCAAAAAACTTTTCGCGATTCTGTAACAACCGGGCCGGTGGGTCGTTTGTGAGGGTGTGAAACAAACCTTCCCACCCTGAGCCGATAAGGCTCGCCTCTCGAAAGGAACTTTGCCATGTTACGCCCCACACTCCTGTCGCTCACAACTCTCTCGCTTGTCGCTCTGGTTAGCTCACCCGTCTTCGCTGGCGGATGTGGCACCGGTGGCGGCGGCGGTCATCACGGCGGAGGCCACAAGTGGTATCCCTCGCCGATCCACAAGACCTATCCAAAAGTGGTTGTTCGCCCCTATGAGCCGATTTGCGAACCCATTCGCGTTGTGCATCCTCCTGTTTATACAACTCCCCCGGTCTGCACGACGCCGCCAGTTTGCGTAACGCCTCCGGTTGATCATTGCTACCACCCGGCCCATTGCTTCGGATACGTTCAACCGGGCGAATCGCTTGCCACGCTTTGCGACCGCGAATACGGCCGCACGGGAATGTGGCAACAAGTGGCCAAGTACAACGGTTTCGATGCCAATACCCAACTCACGGCCAGCCGTCCGATCATGTTGCCGAGCATTTTTGCCAGTGGCAAGATGGAGCCTTCGACCGCTCCGGCACCGCAACTTCCGCCGACTGCAACGAATCCTCCCACCACGACACCACCAACCACCACTCCCCCCACGACCCCTCCTGGTTTCGGTCAACCGACCTTCACTGCTGCGAGCTTCACCCAGCCTGTGAATAACAGCCTGTCCGCCCCGGCTTCGCCTTTGGGAATGCGTCAAGCGGCGGCTGTGAGCAACTTGCCGAGCTTCGCTGTGGGCAGCTTCATCGACCTCGACGGACAGACATTCGGAGCCGCTGAGGGCCGGGTTAAAATCGACTTCGGATCGTTCTCACTCGGTGCCGACATTGTCGAGTGGAACGCCAACCAAGTTCGCATCCAGCTTCCTTCGCTCGACCTGAACTCGGCGACCGAAGTCACGATCGAAGTCTTCGATGCCGCTGGCAACTCGATTGTCCGCAGCGGGCTGCGAATCACTCCGGTTGTCGATCGCTTGGCAATGTCGAACTAGAGAAAGTCGAGAGTCTAGAGGAAGAAAATTTCCAAACCTCCGCGAATTTATTCGCGGAGGTTTGGCTTCGTTTGAGGGTTTCATTTCTTTTTCGATAAAGTTGGCTTGATTGCAAGAATCGTAATGCGGTAGCTGCAAGCCAAAGAGGCAAGCTACAATGTAGTAACGACACAAAGTGCCATCCTTAATTTTCCGCCGTCGTGATAATGCCCAGCACGCTATTTCTGCTTCGCCGAATCGATTCACTGCAACGTCGGTTGTTGCTAATCGTCGTGTCCGTTATGACCTGGGCAATTGCCACGAATGTTTCTGCCGCCGAAGAATCTAGTGAGGAGTCTAACGATCCGGTATTAAAGGTGACCTGGCAGCAGAACGACGAAACGACAGTAAGCACCGGACGGGTCATTGTCAGCGATCGCGCGGGGGGCATGTTGCTCGAATCATCCGACGGGCGTCAAGCAATCATTGAGGCAGCAAGCGTGGCGCGAGCCGAGTCGACGGGCGAAAGCTTCGCTCCGCTCACCCACGATGAGTTGGGGGCCCAGTTGCTCAGCGAGCTGCCCGAGGGGTTTCAAATTTATACGACCCCTCACTACGTAATTGCCTACGATACATCGCTCACCTACGCAAAATGGACGAGCTCGCTGCTCGAACGACTGCATCGTGCATTCACTGGCTACTGGTCGACGAAAGGGTTTGAACTCAACGAACCCGAATTTCCGCTGCCGGTAGTCGTTTACGCAAGTCGCGACGACTATCGCCTAGCGAGCCGTGGCGAACTCGGCGCAGTCGCCGGCAGCGTGATTGGCTATTACAGTCTCGCCACTAATCGTGTGAATATGTACGACCTCACCGGAGCCGAAGCGGGTCGCGCCGGGCGCAACGAGCGGGCGTCGTTCAAAACCATCAACCACATGCTCGCCCAACCCGCTGCCGTGCCGCTTGTGGCGACCATTGTCCACGAAGCGACCCACCAAATTGCGTTTAACTGTGGTTTGCAAACACGCTTTGCCGACATTCCGCTCTGGCTCGTCGAAGGCATGGCTGTTTACTTTGAAGCTCCTGACCTTTCGAGCAGCCGCGGCTGGACCGGTATCGGCAAAGTCAACTATCCGCGGCTCGAAGTCTTTCGTGGCCACCTGGCGCGTTGGAAGTCTGACGAATTTGAAGACCTCATTACCGGCAGCGCCCGGTTGCGAAATCCCCAAACGGCCATCGACGCCTACGCCGACGCCTGGGCGCTAAACTACTACCTCATCCGCTTTCAATCCGCGGGCTACGCGGGCTACCTCGAATCACAACGACAAAAAGGACCGCTGGCAACCACAACAGCCGAAGAAAAGCTGAACGAATTCGAGCAGCACTTCGGCCCCCTCCAGGAGCTAGAGCGAGACTTCCTCCGCCGAATGTCGCGGCTCGAGTAACCGACAATTCCCCCTGGCAAGCCGGCCCCGGTTCGGTACAATCAGGTGAACCAGCAGGGCGAAGAAACGGTCGTCCTGCTAATGCCGCTCCCTTAGCTCAATCGGCAGAGCAAATGACTCTTAATCATTAGGTTCTTGGTTCGAGTCCAAGAGGGAGCACTCGACGCAAGTCGTTGCCGAACAAGGATTTAAGTTGCCTGCCGATGGCTTGGCCGCTACCCCGACGCGATAGTCTGGAATGAGATGCTTTGGTCGTGCCATTGTGCATCTCTCCCATTTTGCCGGTAGTTTTCCGGTACGTACCGAAATCCCCCCTTGGGAAATTAAACTGGCCAAGTAAGCTCGCTTTGCTGTGAGCATCGGCGCTCGCGGATCCAGCCATTACGCCCCGTGGGCTGCGTTTTGCATAGGCATCCGACAGTGAGACATCCCTGCCGATTCTCTTCATCCAATCAACTACCGAATAAAAATGCCGGCGATATCGACTGTTTGGTCGTCGTGTGACTTCATCCCAGCCAACCCTTCGAAACGCGTTATCTACTCAGATATCCGTCAGATCACGATTGGCAGCATAGTTCCAACTTTTAGCGCGCGCCTTTTGCGATTCCATTTGTAATATCTCATCAAAGAAGTTGCTCACGCTAGCGGCTCGTGTTTGGGAGGCTGCAGTTTTATATAGCCCGACGATTCGCTGATCGAGCGCAAGTAGCTGCTGGATGGTTTCTTCGCCACGCGGCATCTGCTCGATCGTAGGCCTTAAGTTGGCGACGTCGTCCTCAAGATCGTCTGTATCGGGAAATTGAATCCAGGTGTCGAGCACGCCTTGCGATGCTCCAGCAATATGTTCGTTAATTAGCTTACCCATCGTACATTCGTGGTCGCGCAGTTGCGCGATGAATTCGAATGTCGCCTCTTCGAGGGGCAGATTATCGGGGTCGGCGGCTTGGTCGAGCACCCGGCGGCGAAGATCCTGCACGTATCGCAGAATTTGTGAAACTTGTTGATAGGCCACGGCTGATTCCCTCGAAGTCGGTGTACGGAGTTGGGAAAGTTCATTCCTTTAGACCGCAATACTCGCGCCACTGTTGGGGAGGTTGCGAAGCGCAATTCGGGACGAGTGCTATCAATATCACACAAATGCCAACAAAAATGTCGTTCTGTAATCCGGGATGCAGCGGTGGCGATGCGCTTGCGCGACCGAAAGCCAACATCGCAGTGCCCACCAACAGTAGCCACCAGTGGCCCCAGCGCGTGGGAGCCCAATACGAGGCGAGCGAAAACACGATCAAGCACGCGCCGGCGATCCAGTCGCAAGCCCACATCGCAGTGGCCGATGTTGGATGTCGGAAGATAAAAGGACTAATCAACATCCAGATACCCAGCATGCATTCGACGATTCGGGCCCACATTATCTTGCCTCGCTCACCAATTCGTCTCCGGCTGCGAGGCCGGCTTCGGTGACATAACCGCGAAAGGCATCCCACACAGTGGCGGTACGGTGTGTTTTCTTCCACACGTAGTAAAGGTATTTGAGCGAAACATATACCTCGTCGAACGCCCAGTAAGCCAAAATCAACGAAATTGCGGCGGTCACAAGACACAAAAAGCACCACTCGCCGACGACAGCGCCTTGCAGCACCACGAGTACCGTGCTGACGATGCCGAGAGGAATGACATCGATACCGAACAGAATGACGATCCATGGACGAAATTGCCAACGCCTTGTTGAACCAGCCATGCCGAGCACCGCGTCGCCTAAATAGGCGATGGCTCCGAAAGCGGCGTCGGGAATGCCGATCCAGCGATCCATTGTTTGGGCCACCTTAGAATCTAGCACTGTTTCAGTGCCATCACCAAAGACCGGGTCCCAGACGGAGTCGACGAGTCGCCATTGATAGAGTGCCATGTAAGCGGCGATGATCGTCGCAACTGCGGCCAAGATGCAGATCGGAACCCGTTGCGACCATGCCGACGGATTGTAGTCGTAACGTGCAACAGCTGTTTTTAGATTTAAGCGACGCATCGAAAACTCATGTGTCGAAAATGGGTGGATTGATCACGCATGGTGCGACGCGGCAATTGCTTCGAGTGTCTTTTTGCTGTCGGGCAAAGGCAATTTGTTCTGTTGATACCACGCTTCTGGATCGTCTTTGAGCCTAGCGATCATCTGTGGCAACGTTTGTGACAACCGATGTTCAGGTTGCCAGCCGAGTCGCTCGGTCGCGTGCGTATGATCGACCGGATAATGGGCATCGGCCATGTCGACCATCCACGGCTTGATGAACGGACGATCTTCGTGAGACGACGCCAATTTATCTTTGGTCCACGCACCAGCCTTCGCAACAAATTTTGGAATCTGGATCGTGGGCCAATCGGCGGCACCATGCAATTCGCGACCAATGATATCCTGCAATGTCTCGTAACTCAGGCATTCGCGTTCTGCGATGAGAAACACCTCGACGTCATCCAACTCAGCGCGGCGCTCGACGACAAGTTCGAAGCTCCGAACCAGATCGTCGAGATGCACGAACGACTGGCCCCGATCCGCATCGCCCGGAAAAAAATAGCTTTCCAACTCTTTCTCCGCGATCCGGCGAATGTTTTGACAGATTGGCAACGAGTGACCCTGCTCATCGTAGACGCCAGCGATACGCAGAATGACCGACGGTATCTTTCCGCGCTCGTTTTTGATCACTTGCTCAGCCTCGAGTTTCGACTCCGGATAACGCCACTCGGCATGGGTGGGGCTAGCTTCCGTGAGTCGCTCGCCCTCCTTGCAAGATTTCATGGCGAGAAGACTGCTGGAGAATACGAACTGGTCTACTCGGTTAAATTTCCGCAATTCGCGCAGTAAACGCTGAGTGCCCAATACTGTCAAATCGTGGTAAAGCGGGCTTTCTTTACCAGCGAAGTCGTAGTAAGCCGCCAAATGAATCACACTCGCCACGCGGTCGCCACGCCACGCGCGCACGTCAGCCAAAGTCGTCGACACACTGTTGTCGTCAGTCAAATCACAGTGGAAGAATTTTGCACTGTTCGGCAGATATTCAATGTCGGCAATATCGAGCGCAGCCATGGTGTAATGCGCACTCAATTGATCGATAATACGTCGACCAATAAGTCCTGCCGCTCCGGTAACAATCACCAACGGTCGCTCCACTTCACCTTGCATCGTCCAGCCTTTCAATGGAGGCGCAATTCATTCTTGGCTTTCCAAGCTAGTGCAAAGCGGATGCCGAGGCACTGCGTGGCAACTCTCTTTCTTTCGTCATATGCAGACAAAAGTGGCGGCTCGACATTCCAGTGAAAGATTCCAGTGAAAGATTCCGGCGAAAGATCGCCATTCCCGAACTTGCAAAGTGCGCGGCACGCTTCTGGTCGCATTGCGACCCTGTTGGGCATTCATCGGCCAACTGCGATCGCGGTCCGAGAATTGCTGAGAGCTTATTCGCTCGGCATTGGTTGGTGCCGCGAGCTACGTTGTTAATCCACACATGGCCCCTCTCAAGCAGCGAACTATGGATTTATGGCAATCGCTTCGTTTTGGTGTAAAGGCATTGCAGCTCAATGCGATGGCCTCAGCGCCAATCGAAAAAATTCTCGATCAACAGCGAACGCGGTTAGCCAAATTGGTCGATCATGCGAAATCGCATTCCCGTTATCTGGGTGAAAAGTATCGAGATATCGACACCAACGACTTTATCATTGACGATCTGCCGACATCGAACAAACGAGAGTTGATGGAGCACTTCGATGACTGGCTCACCGTCGACGGGGTAGACCGACAGGAGGTCGAAACGTTCTTTGCCGATGAGTCCAACCTGGGCAAGCTCTATCGCGACAAGTATGTGTTGAGCCATACCTCAGGCAGCGAGGGACAATCGCTGATCCTGGTGAAAGACGTCAGCGACTTTGACTTAATGTTCGCTTTGCAAGCGGGGCGTGGCAATTGTAAGTCGTTGACCGTGGGCGAGGTAGTCAATCGATTCGTTGAACCAGTGCGATTGGCTGCCGTTACGCTAAAGCCAGGTTTCTATCCGTCCGGATCGGCATTCGAATACATGCCGGCGGGCGTCAGGCAATTCATAGACGTCCAGCAGTTTACCTTTGGTGATGACAATCTGGCGGAGAAACTTCAGGATTTCCGGCCCACACACTTGGTCGCCTACGCCAGTATATTGCACGAGTTGGCACGACTCAGTGAGCGGGACGAGCTCGATCTATCTGACGATTTGCAGCAAGTCGTCAACATCAGCGACCGACTCCTGCCCGAAGCGCGCGAGCACAATCAGAAAGTGTTCGACGCGCCATTGATCGATGACTACGGCATGGGCGAGTGTTTGTTTCTGACGAGCGGTTGCCGGACCACGGGCGGCATGCACGTGAACGCCGATTGGGTGATCGCCGAGGTCGTCGACGAAGAGAACCGCCCCATCAAGGTCGGCGAGCCCGGCTCTAAACTGCTCATCACAAACCTATCGAATTACATTCAGCCTTTTATTCGTTACGAGGTAACCGACATTGTGGTGATGTCGGCTGTCGGTTGTCAGTGCGGAAGCAACATGCCGCTGATCGAACGCGTCGAAGGTCGCACATCCGATGTCTTGCACCTCAATAGTCACGGTGAATCCAAAAAAATCCACCCAGCGTCGATTGAAGTCATCATCGGCGAGACGAACCGGGTGCGTGAGTTCCAAATTGTGCAGCAGGCCGGCGACCGATTGCTGGTTCGTATCGAACCAGTTGGTGGCGATTCGGTCGACACCGAAAAAGTGCGCGATCGAATCGCAGCGCACCTTTCCGAGGCGGGTGTCCGGGGAGTGCAAATCGATGTCGAAACGGCCGAGCGACTAGTGCCGGAAGAAGCGGGCAAGAAGTTCAAGCGGACCGTGGTCATCGACAATACGACGTCCGAAGAATCTGCGGCTTGACTACGGCGACCTTGCCCACTCACACGCGCGCGCGACCAAGCGATTTCCATGCTCCAGGCAGCGTAGACGCCAACGCGAACTTGTCGGAATAAAAGCCTCTGCCAAGCGACTTCTCGACCAGTGGTCCGGTGGCAACTGCGGTATCGCATTGGTCCACCGGCATTCGTCCGACAGCGCGCGCAACATTCGGGTCGGCCCATACGTGCCATACTCGGCGGTTGCGAAGTGGTAATGGCAATCGGGCAATAGTGTTTGCAACCAAGGACCGAATCCACCACGAACGTTGTAACGGGTCGGCGAGTGCGACGCGACTACAGATTCCCCATCATAACGGTTAGTCCACCACTCAATCTCCTCGGCACTTTCCTCTTCCGATAACAGTAGTTCGCACTCGCCCCAACGGCCCAATCCTGTGTGAAAGTCGAGGTGAACGACTTCTATCGCTTCGCCGATGACGTCGGGCAACGAAGCTCGCAAGAATTTTCCTGTTTGCGAGAGTTCGCGACCACCGTAGAACAACCATTCAGGCAACTCGTATTGCCCAACTGGCAGCGTTTGCCAAAACGACTTCATGCCGTGCCGCGCGGCCAAGTATCCCATTCGCAGATTGGCGACAGCAAATCGACTCGGCTTTCGATGACTGCCGAGTACTCGTTGAAATTGTGCCGCCAGCGGTGGAGCCCCTTCGTAGTTCTGGTGGGCGAGCAGGAAGTTGCGGTTGAGGTCGACGTTGTGCTCGTTGAAACGACGCCGCCAGGCGAAGCCGAAGGGATTGAGGGCGTGAATCAACACAACGGAAACGTCCGACCCCTGGCATGTGTTGGCCAGTTGCGCAAGGTAAGCCAGTTGTACCGCTGAGCCCAAGGGAGCTTCGACACCGTGCAGTCCGCTCGACACCACGACGGTCCGCCGACTGCGAGCGGGCCCCAGCCGAGCCAGGTCGATTGTCAGCGTTTCGTCATCTGGCCCGCGTATATCGAGTGTGAGTGCATTGATATTGCACCCAAGTGCACTGCACGCAGCTCGAAAGCGTTTGCGAGCTTTCGAATAAGTCGGAGAGAATAAGCCGGCGTCCATCAAACCATGTTCGTGCGCTGACGGTGGCAAATCAATCGTCGGATTATTCCATAGGCGGATTCTAGGAGTTTAGTCGAAAAGCTCGATTCCCCACAAAAGACGTCCCGGCCCGTACTCACCGTTTGTGATGCAGTAAGGCTGGTGGTGCTCCATACAGAAACGTGGTCGCAGAACTGCCAAACTGATCTGCCGGTTACCGGTCGCGTTGTTGCGCCCGCCAGCTTGTCTGCTCCGATAGATGGCAAATCACAATTGCATAGCCGTCTGGTTGCTTGTATTAAGCTTGCGAGCAATTTTACTTACGAACGTAGCACTATCGATCGGCTTTGCGACGTAGTCGTTGTAACCGGCCTGAAGGCATTCGTGGCGGTCGCCCACCATGGCATTCGCCGTGAGGGCAATAATCGGCTTGTTAAAGCCTCGGGCACGTAGTTGTCGCGTGGCCTCGTAACCGTCCATTTCAGGCATATGCATGTCCATCACAACGAGATCGATTGCCTCACCACGCTCTCCTGCAACGACCGATAACGCCTCGTGACCGTTTGCCGCCGTTACCACTGCGCCGCCCGCTCGTTCGATCAGTCGTTGCGCCAAGAATCGAATGTCGTCGCGATCATCCACAAGCAGGATCGTGCCGCGTATCGATTCGCTGCGCTCAGTATTATTCGATTGAGGCGATTCTTCAAATTTGAGGTGCGTACGGCGCGCGCTGGCCAGATTGCCCGGATCGATCGATAAGTAAAACGTGCTTCCTTCGCCCAAAGTGGTTTCCACCGACAATTCGCCGCCCAGCGCTTGTGCCAACCGACGGCTGATTGCCAAGCCCAGTCCGGTACCCTCAAAAGGACGAGTCGCCGATGTGTCGGCCTGAGTGAACGGATCGAAAATCTGTGACAATTTCTCTTCGCTAATACCGATACCTGTGTCGACAACCGCAAAGACCAGCCGATTTTGTTGGTCGTCGGCACGAACTATTAGCCTCACGCTCCCCTGATCGGTAAACTTGATCGCGTTGCTTAGCACGTTAAGGAGAACTTGCCGCAATCGCACGACGTCGGTCTCGATATATTCTGGTAACAATCCCTCGAACTCGATATTCAGGGACAACCGTTTCTCGCGGGCGCGCACCCCCATCAGCGATATCGCGTCGCCAACAATCTCTGCCAGCCGCGCGGGCTTCCGAGCAACCACCATATGACCGGCATCGATTTTCGACAGATCCAGAATATCGTTGATGACTTCGAGCAAAAAATGACCGTTGCGCGAGATTATGTCGAGACAATGAAGGTTATCCGGGTCATCGAGCCGTTCGTACAAGATATCGGCATGGCCGAGGATGGCCGTCATGGGATTGCGGATTTCGTGGCTCATGTTGGCCAAGAATTCGCCCCGCGACCGGTTCGCTGCTTCGGCTGTCGCCTGCGACTTCTTTAACGACTCTTCGAACTCGCGCTGCGCAGTGATGTCTACCGCGCAACCGATCACCGACGTGGGTTGGCCGCTCGCGTTCGGGACCACCATCGCTTGGTCCCAAAGATGCACCCAATGCCCCGCTTTGTGACGGAGGCGGAATTCGCGTTCCACCTTATTGCCCGCAAGGTAGTCGCGATCGACCACGGGCCGATCGTCGGGATGCACTCGCTCCCACCACCATTGAATCGACGTGCCCGCCTCGTCGAGTTCGTAGCCCGACACCTTCGGTAGCCCGCTCGTCCACTGTACGCGACCCGACTCCAGGTCGTGTTCGTAAATCACACCATTCACCGCATCGGTAGCAATGCGGAATCGTTCTTCACTCGCACGCAGCGCGAGCTCGGCTCGTTTGCGGCTCGAGATGTCGATGCACGTGATCACCACGCCGGCGATGCGTTCGTTGGAATCACGATAGGGAAGCACGCGAGTCAGGAACCATCTGCCTTGTTCATCCTGTGCTTCGCGCTCAATCGGAATCAACTTGTTGAGCACCTGCTTCGCATCATCGAGCAGTTCGGGGTAACCAAGCCGGTGGGTAAAGTCAGAGAGGTGGCGACCGCGGTCGGTCATGCGGAAGTTAAACAATTCGCCTACCTTGGGCGTGAAGCGAAGAATGCGAAACTCGCGATCAAGAAAAAGAGTCGCAATGTCAATGGCGGCGAGCAGATTTTGCAAATCGCTCGAAAGCTGCGACAGCTCTTCTACCTTGTGGCGGTTCTCCTGATTAACGGTCTGCAGTTCTTCGTACATGCTCTGTAGCTCTTCTTTCGATGTCTCTAGTTCTTCGAGGGTCGAACCGAGTTCCTCGTTGGACGACTGCAGTTCCTCGTTAGACGATCGGAGTTCTTCGCGGCTGGTTTCGTATTCTTCGACAACCTTTCGCACACGCTGATGCGAATGGTCGAGCTCAGAGCTCAGCAAGCGGATGCGCTCACGATCTCGGTCGGTCTGTGGTTCGGGCTCGTCGTGGCTGTCGGGGGGCGACACCGTGGCGCGGGGTTGCTCGTCAAAGAGGATGAGCAGATAGGCCTTGTGATCGATCTCTGTTGCCGGACGTACGCGGATGATCACCGTATGAACTTCACTCTCGAAATGCACGAGGATTGGTTCGCCAGTTACTTCTTCGCGTCGCTCGCGTGCCTCGGCAACCACCGCTCGCAATTCCAATTGCAACTCTTCGCGTACGAGTTGAAAGATGCTGCTGGTGACCTCGCCGCCGGGGTGATAGAGAAATCGGCCCGCTTGGGCCGAGAGATGTATGATTCGGTTGTCGGAATCGATCAAGACGCTCGGTGGCGCGTAGCGCTCGGTCAGGCGATGGTGCAATTTTCCAAAATCGACTGGCTCGACATACGATTCATCCGGTGGACCCGCGGTTTTGAGTTCGCTGCGATGGTGGAGCGGAAAAACCGGCAGGCGCGGCTCGGAGGCAGCAACATTGCGTCGGCGGTACAAGCACGCGGCCTTATTTTCGACAGAGAACAAATCGCTCGAATCGAGCGCCTCGGCCGAACCCAGCACCAACAAGCCATCAGGCTTCAGCGCATAGTGAAACAGCCCCATGACATCGGGTTGAATATCGCGCTGCAGGTATATCAGCAGATTGCGACATACGACCAAGTCGAGTCGAGAGAATGGGGGATCGCTTAGCAGGTTGTGCGGCGAAAACACAACCAGTTCGCGTACTTTTTTGCGGACGCGATATCCGCCGTTTTCGGAGGTAAAATGCCGCTGCAGCCGCTCGTGGCTGACATCGGTTTGAATATCGCCCGGGTAAAACCCCTCGCGCGCTCTTTTCAGCGACCGCTCGTGCAAATCAGAGGCAAACACCTGCACGGGTCTCGACCAATCGCGGCGTTCGGCCTCTTCGACAATCAGCATGGCCAGCGAATAGGCCTCTTCGCCCGTGGCACAGCCCACCGACCAGATACGCAACGGCTCGTCGGTCGGTTCACGATCAAAAAGCTCGGGGATCACCTACTCAGCGAGATGTTCGAACACGAGAGGATCGCGAAAGAAGCTCGAGACGTTGATCAGCAGATCGTCGGCCAACGCCGAGACTTCGAGCGGTTGGTCAGCGAGCAGTTGAAGGTAGACATCAAAGTCTTCGATGTGGTTGAATTGCATGCGACGCGCGATCCGCCTCAAGACCGTCGAACGCTTGTAGCGGCTGAAGTCGCGCCCCGTTCGCGTACGTATCAACGCAAAGAGTTTGGCAAGCAACGACTTCGCCTCGCCGTCAATCTGCGTGTCGTCGTCGGGCAAGGGGATGCGTGGCGAAGTATCGGCGAATCGCATGATAGCGCGAGGCATTTCTGCCAGTTTCAGCACCATGTCCATCGATCCGGTTGTAACGACGCTCCGAGGCATACCGTCGAATTCTGCTTCGTTCGGATCTTGCACGATGGCCAATCCGCCGTGTCCTTTGATCTCGCGCAATCCGAGAGTTCCGTCCGAACCGGTGCCCGTCAACACAATACCTATCGAACGACCGTCGTGGGTTTCGGCAAGCGTGCGAAAGAAGTGATCGATTGGCGCTCGCTCTTTTCGATCTGGCTCGAGGCGGGACAAACGCAAGTGCGAATCAACTGATTCGAGGTTGGCACCAGGTGGAATGACAAATACGTTGTCTGGCTCCAACGCCATCGTTTCGGTGACTTGCCGAACCGGCATGCTGGTGTGGGGTTGCAGGAGCTCCGCAAGATGGCTGTCGTGCTCGGGAGACAGGTGCACAACAACCACGTAAGCAAGCCCGCTTTGTTCAGGCACCCCAGCGAGCAGCACCTTGATTGCTGCCAATCCACCAGCCGACGCGCCAATGGCCACAATGGCAAGAGGATCCGTTGACGGTGCCGAGGAACTCGATGGTGATGTGGTTGGGTCCACGAGATAAGGCTCAGCTTGCGAAGCTACCTCAGACGCCGGCGGTTTATCTAAACCGTCATTGCTTTACGGCTGAAGCTTCCATTCGCCAACTTGCTCTCACATTTATCGTGTGCTGTCAACCATCGCCAACGAGTAGTGCGATCACGTTGGAAACAAATCGACCGTTCTGGTCAAGCAGTGACCAGAAAAACTGAAGCAGCCAGCGCCTTGAGAAGAGCTGAGAAGAACTGTCGGTGTGAGCGTCACGATTGTG